>JAEXBL010000322.1 GCA_023394015.1 Pseudomonadota bacterium
CCATGCGCTTGCGCGACTCCACCGTCTCGCCCATGCCAGGGCGCTTCGGGCCTTTGCCCGGCGCAGGCTGTGGCACCGGTGTGCGGGCCTCGCGCCTGGTAGCAGAACGGCTACGGGAATCAGTGTCCTTGCGCTGGCCCAGGCCTGCGCCCAGGCCGCCGAAACCTAGTTTCTGCAACAGCTCCATGAATCGGTACCTCTTTGTCTCAGCTCAAGCTGTGTTCAGTGCCCAGCCACGGGTTGGTCGCCAGCGGCGACCTGCGGTGCCTTGGTCTTCTTGTCCGCGCTTTGCTTCGGCCCCTGATACAGCGCGCGGCCCTGAATCAGGTCTTCTGGCACTTCGCCGGGCAGGGCGTAGAAGGTCTGGTCGTACATGGGGAACACCGTCACGTAGCCCGGCACCGGGTATTTGCCCTTGGCCAGGTGCGGATACACCACCATCACCAGGTCCGGGTTTGGCACGCGGGCGAAGCGCTGCTGCAACGGCTCCAGGGCCGACCAGTAGCGCCGGGTGTTGCCGTCGCCGTCCACGATGGGCCTGGTCATCGAATCCGTGCGCAGGCGCTGCTGCGCGGAGCTGTCCTGGCCGGATTGCGTGCTGCCGGCGGCGTGGCCACGATAAATATCGACCACGGTGGGCGAATCGCGCGTGATTTCATTGATGGGCGACTCGCGGGTGCCTGTCACCGAGCATCCGGCGACCACCAGGGCAAGTGCCAGGGGCAGGGCGCTGCCAAGCGCGCTGCGGCGCAGTCCCGCGCAGCGGGCAGGGGGGTTACTCAAGACCATGGTGTGCTCCTCGGGCAATCTGCGTGCCGCTTTGCTGGCGATGGATGAGGCGGCGCGGGTTCTGCGCCTTGTCGATACGCAGCTCGCGGTCCAGGTGGACGACGAGCTGGTGGCCGGAAGGGGTGACCACGGCGTCGAAGCTGTTCTTCAGGCGCTGCAGCATCCACTTGGTGACTTCGTTGGTGCCGCCAGCCACGGCCTGACCCAGGGCGTAGTCGCCCACGCTGCCGGTGATGTTGCTGCTGGAGGAGCCATCGGCGTTGTTGCGGATGGTGCGCTGCGCGTCGGCGTAGGCCTGGCCGGCCACGCCCAGCGCGCTCAGGCCGATGATGTCGGTCAGGTAGGCGGGCGCGTTGGTGACGAATTTGCCGGGGATGCACGGGTTGCCATGCATGTCCGAGATGAAGCCCAGGTCGTTGCCGGTGGAGGATGCGCCGAAGGCTGACGAGCCGCCGCCGGTGATGCTGCCGCCACCGCCGATGCCGCTTGAGCTGCGGTTGCGCGCCGACACCGTGCGGATGGCACCGTCGTTGAAGACGAAGGTGGCCGAGCGAATCTTGCCTTCGGAGCAGGACAGCGCCATGTCGCCAATCGCCACGCCCGTGACGATCATGCCGGCAATGTCCGTGGGCAGCTCGAAGCCGTTGGCGGCCAGGTTGTCGCGGCCGATGACGGCCTTGAACTGCATCGGATCGGTCACCCGGCCGTCGATGGGCACGCGGCCGATGATGCTGGTCATGGCGGTGACACCGGACAGGGTGGCGTTCTCCGGCAGGGTGAAATACGGTATGTCTTCCTTGCTGCGCTGCGCCGCCGCCTGCGCGGCCTGGCCCGCCGGGCCAGTCGCGGCCGTGGCGCCCATCTGGACACCATCGACGTGCGTGGTGCGCACGAAGCGGGTGACGGGCACATTGCCGCCGCGAGCTGGCTCGGTGGCCACGGCGTAGCCCATGGGCGGCATCAGGCTGTAGCTCACTTCGCCGGGAGCGGCACCTATCGGCGGTTCGATGCTTGCGCCTGGCGTGGCTGCTGGGCTGCCGCCCACTGCTTGCGGCAGCTTGCTCACGACGGTATGGGACGGGAAGCCCCGCGCCAGGGTGTCCGCGGCCTGTGCTGCCGTGTCCAGCGCACTGTCGAATGCCGAGCGCTCGGCAGGTTGTGGCGGTGGCGCAGCTGCGGCCGGCGCGGTCTGCGCAGCGGAGGCGCCAGCGCCGCCACCATCGACCTGGCGCTTCAAGCGGGCGTTTTCTTCGATGAGCTGGTTATTGCGCTCGATGACCTTGGCCACCTCGCTGCGCAGCTCGGCGTTGGACGTTGCCACCATGCGCAGGGTCTCGGCCGGCGTGTCGCTGTCGGCGCCAGCCGTGCGCGGCAGGTCAGGGTCGGGCACCGAGGTCATTTCCGCGCCGGGCTTGACGGCGCCGCTGCCGCTGAATTGCTTGTAGACGACGACCCCGACAATCGCCACGCCAAGGGCGGCGATGATGGGAATGAGCTTGTTGGTGGTAGCCATGCTGAATTCCTTGCCTCAGTTCAGGCACGCGGAGAAAGCGCGATCACAGACCAGGTAGACGGCCGTGGTGTCGGTCTCCGAGCCACGCGGGCCGATGCGGCCGTGCTGCGCGGTGGCCGCCAGCCAGCGGCCGCGAATGTCCTCCAGGGGGAGTTCGACGGGGCGCGACGACAGGTTGGTCACGCGAACCGCCGTCACGTAAAGCTGACCGGCGCGCCACTGGCCCACGGGCGCCGTGTCCACGTGGACGCCCCGGATCATGCCGGGCACGGCCGCAGTGCTGACCTCCACCTGCTGTACACCTTGCGATGCCCAGGCCAGCCGGCGCGGCGCGTAGAGCTGGCGCGCGGCGTGGCGGGTCAGCTCCACCATGTCCACGGCCGGCGCTTGCGGCTCGGCGGCTTCGGCCACGGCCTGGCCAGCGTGGCCGTCGGAGGCCACTTGGCTGGCAGGCACGCCCGGTTCAACCACGAAGACCTCCAGCTCGGCGGTGGCACCCGCCGTGCTGTCACCGGCCACCAGGTCCATCGGCACCTGCTGGCCGCTGTCGATCAACTCCGCGACGATGCGAATCGTGGTGAAGGGCACCAGGGCCGTGGCGTAGATGGTGCGGTCGATGACCTCGATCCGAGCCACCTGCGCCATGTCGTTGGGCACATGCAGCGCTGCCGGCGCCGGCACCGTGATCAGTCGCTCACGACCCACGGGCAAGGGCACCGCAATCGGCTGACGCTCGAAGACGGCGCGCTCCACGCCGACACGCATCTGCGCAGCGGTCGGCGGCGGCCGGCGCGTGCGCGAGGCCGCGCGGGCCTTGCCCTGTGCAGCTTGCGCCGCGCGCATGGCGGTGCCACGCGGTTGCGCTGCGGTCACGGGCATGGTGCTGGGCGACGCAGTGTTGAAATCCTGACCCAGGTCGACGGGCTGCATGCTGTCCTGGCCCGGATCGGCCTCGATCAGGTCGGGTGGCACGCTGCTCAGGCTCACGGCCGATACTTCCTGCGCCCAGGCGCTGGGTGACAGGATCAGGGCGAGTGCCAGCGCCAGCAGGCTGCGGGTCTTGGTGTGCTTCATGGGATTCATGCGTTCCGCCTTGGTGGTGTGATGCGTGGCCCGTTCACTGCGCCGTTGCCGGCGCGGCGTCTGGCTCGTGCTGCAGGGGGATCGGCTCGGGCGCGGCGTTCGGGTCGATGGCTTCTTCCGTGACGCGCGGCAGGGCCACGGGTGCGACCGTGGAGGGCAGTTGCGCATCGGCCGTGCCGGCGCTGGCGGCGCGCACGTCGCTCATGTCCAGTCGGGCCGGACGATGGCTGCCATAGCAGTCGATGGCCAGGCGCCAGGGGTTGCGTTCGCGGTCAACGTCGTAGCGCACGACGCGGATCGGATAGCGGATGAAGGTGTCTTTGACCGGCTGACCCCGGAAGGTCTCCATCAGCTGCATGTCCAGCAGCACGGTCCAGGCGGCGGTGCCATCCGCGATCACGCGGTTGGTGGTGTAGCTCAGACCAGGTATCTCGGTCATCTGCCGGGTGCGCTGGCGCAGCTCACCGGCCTGGTGCCGGCTTTGCATGTCGGCCTGCAGCTGGTCTCGGCAGCTTGGCGTGATGTAGCTCTGGAAGCGGAAAATCTGTTGCCCGTAGTCCTTGGAACCATCGGTTTGCCAGCGGTTGACTTGCTGCCAGATGTAGTAGGCAAAGCCATAGACATTCACGTCTGGCACCGGCGCCTGACCATCGGCAAAGCGCACGGTGTCGCCGGCCTTCATGTCGGGCGCCACGTGCAGATCCAGTCGCTTGGGCATGGCATGGGCGAAATACATGCCCAGGCCGCCGACTGCCGCCACCAGCAGGATGAGCTTGCGCAACAGGGCGTTGTGGGAGCGCTCTGCTGCCAGGGCGTCGAGGTGTTGCTTGCTGCTCATGGCTTGGGAAACTTTTCGTCTGGCGGGTTGCGCGGGCTTTCCAGGGAGAAACCCAGCGAGCGACCGAGCGACCACCAGCCTTGGTGAGAGATGAACTTGGCACTGGCCAGGCCGCGCTGGACCAGCCAGAGATGAATCGCCTGCGTGTAGTAGGCGTCGGGACGGCCGCGCTTGATGCGGGCCAGGTAGATGGAGGCAAACCAGAGCACCAGGGCTGTGCCGAAGATGGACAGCAGGAGCCAGACTTGCCAGAAGCCGGTGACCAGGAACACCAGGCCACCGACCAGCAGGAAGACCACCAGGGCCAGGGCGCCGATCCACTGCGCTTCGGTCACCGTCATCCCGTTGAGGATGGCAGGCTCGACGTTGACGCGATCAGTGATCGGCGCCCGCAGCCGCGCGGCTTCTGCCTCGGCGGACGCTTGAGCGCGGCTGCGTGGGGTCATGGCTGGACCTTCCTTGCCTTAACCCGTCAGGCTAAGACTTCGGCCGCGTAGGTGGCCATGATCACGATGAACACGGCTAAGACCGCAGCCATGATGAAGTATTCCTTCAGATCCGCGATCTCGGCACGGCCCATCGAGTAGGAGCGCCACTTGCCAAGGGCGCCCATCATCACGTAGATGAAGCCCATGGCGGCCAGGATCAGCGACAGGATGATCACGCCGGCCTTGAACCAGGCGCCCATGGCGCCCAGCCAGTCGCCGGAGGCGACGGAGCCGCCACCAACCGCATCGGTTGGGGTGGGGATGGTCGGCAGCGCGGCGAAGGCCGGGCTGCAGGCCAGCGCAACCCAGGGCGCCAGCAGCATGCGGCCGGTTTTCTCGCGGGTGCGCACGGCCAGATTCTTGAGTTGAGTGAGTCGAGCTTTCACGGGGTAACTCCTGATGAGAGGTTGGAAAGGCAGGTTGGGGAAAACGGTTGCGGTGTGGGCGTCAGACGATCATGAAAAGCACCAGGCCGGCCAGGATCAGCAGCTTGACCACGCCCAGCGCCACTTCTTCGGTCTTGATCTGTTCGTCGCGGTAGGCGTCGATCAGCTGCAGCACGATCCAGGTGCAGACCACCAGGATCACGCCCACGGCGATCAGCGTCAGCGTGGCCTTCAGCGCCAGCGGATCGACACCGGAGCCGGCCGCGAAGGCATCACGCATGGTGGGATTCATGGCCGCCTGCGTCATTTACTGGCGGTAGTCGCCGCGCAGCGGTGGCACAGGGCGCGGCTGACGCGGCGCATCGGTGTGGCGGCGGATGCCGTCGCGCAGCATCTCCAGGTCGTTCTGCAGCCAGTCGTAGCGGAACTTCACGCGCTGGCCGGTGGGTGCGTCACTGGCGGCGGCCGACACCTGCGCCTGGATGCGCTCGATCTCGTGCGCGATGCGCGCCAGGTTCTCGCGCTCGCTTTCGTCATCGCCCGCGCGGGCCGGCTGCGTGGCCAGCGCTGCGGCTGCGAGCAGGGCCAGCAGCCAGGCGCGCTGCGCGCGCACGCCGGTGGTGGGCCGGTTGGATGTGGGCTGGGTCATGTTGACGCTCCTCGTGTGTGATCGGTTGAGTGAGATGGTTGATTCAGACGTACTTCTTGAAGCTGGCCACGGTGGTGGACAGCGTGGCTGCCACCAGCACGGTGAACACCAGCACCATGTAGGCCGGGTTGAAGCCGCCGAAGGGCCAGGTCAGGTACAGCCCGAAGCCGCCGGTCAGTGCCCAGCCCGTGTAGCGCTTGGCGTGGTGATAGACAAAGCTGCTTTCCCGGCCGCCGCGCCAGCGCCGTAGATCGCGTCGCACAAGGCCATCGACGGTGCCGACGATGCAGGCCAGGGCAAAGGCGGGCAGGGCGAACAAGGCGACCGACAGGCGCAGCACCACGTCCTGAGCTACGTGCATCGACACCACGGCCCAGCGGCTGGCCACCGTGAGCACGGAACGGGTCGCGCTGCCCACACCTTTTCTCAAGCCGCGCTGCCCAGCACCCTCGGCCTCGGGCTGGGGAGCCGGCGCGGCGGCTTCCGCCTGGTTCATGCGCTCGTAGAAGCGAACCACGCCAAAGCGCTCATACGGCCAGGCCACGAAGCCGATGATTCGGCGCGCGAAGCCCTCCGTGTCGTCGATCAGCAGGCTGCGCGGGGCTGCCGCGATGTAGCCCAGGTCTTTTTCGACCAGGCCGCGCGAGTGTTCAATCGGGCCTTGCTGCTTCCAGATCGTGAAGCTGCCGCCGACCTCGATCACCAAGCCGACGAACCAGGCGAACAGGGCCACGAACAGCAGGCCGAAGCAGACTTCCAGCACCAGTTCAATCGGGCCGCGCGTGCGGGGCCGGATCGGCGTCTTGACTGCGGCGGCCGTGCTCATGACACATGCCCCATGACCTGGCCAAGCACGGCGCTGTGGCCCAGCGCGCCGGTGGCGCTTTCTTCGACCTGCTCTTGGGCGCTGTCTTCCTCGTCCTGCTCGGCAGCGCCCGCCAGGCCGGTGTCGATCAGGCCGGCGCTGGCGTCACCCAGTGGCTGATTGCTGAGCCAGCCACCCAGGTTGCCGAGCCAGTCGGTTTCCTTGGCCCACTGCTCGCTGGTGCGGTAGCGCTGCTTCATGTCGGCCGCGACCTTCTTGAGCGATTCGGGCACGAAGGGGTCGTTACGTGAATCGGCCAGCGGAATCCGAATCTTGTATCGGCGGTTGCCTTCCAGCAGGGCAAAGGCCTGACCCTGCGGCAGCTCCAGCACGTCGGCGGCCTCGATCATCGGCACCTTGGTCTTGGTCACGATGTCGTCGTTACGGCTGGTGAAGTCCACGCCGGTGCCCTGGGCCGCCGTATCGGTCACGCCCGACATGGGCGTGAGATGCACCACATCGACCTGCGGCACCTGCTCGGCCAGCAGGTTGGCGGTGGTGACGCTGCGCACGCGCAGCATCACCAGGTGATTGAAGTTGTCGAGGATCTGTCCAGCCTTGGCCTTGTCGCCCACCTTCGCCTCGATGTCGAACATCGACTGCGTGTAGG
>JAEXBL010000224.1 GCA_023394015.1 Pseudomonadota bacterium
GGCCAGGGTGGCGCTGCTGCCGTCGCGCGACAGCGCGCCGGCCGTTCGCCGGGCCGCCACGGCCAATGGCTGCTTGCGCTGGGCCAGGGCCTGCTCGCGCGCGGCGCGCAGGCGCTCGCTGATGTCGTGCGGCAGCGCCTCGGCCCCGGCCGACAGGCGGGCGGCCACGCGCAGGCCGAAGCGGTTTTGCAGGGTTTCGGTGTGTGGTGCGAGGTGGTGGGTGTTCATGGCAGGATTCCCCTGGCGCGCAGCGCCTTGGCCAGCGCCTGGACTGCGCGCGAGCAGTGCGTCTTGACGCTGCCCTCGGAACACCCCATGGCCGCCGCCGTTTCGGCAACATCCATTTCCTCCCAGTAACGCAGCAGAAACGCCTCGCGTTGACGGTTGGGCAGGGCCTGGATCTGCTGCTCGATCGCCTGCAGGATCTGGGCGCGCCGGGTCGCATCCTCGGCGCTCTCGGCCTGCTCCGAGTCGGCCGCGCCGGCAAACGCCTCCAGCAGGTCGAAGTCGCCGTCGCCGTCGGGGCCCTCGAAGTCGCTCAGGTTGGAGAACAGGGCGTTGCGCGTCTTCTGGCGGCGGAACCAGTCCAGCGTGCTGTTCGACAGAATGCGCTGAAACAGCGGCGGCAGCTCGGCCGGCGGCTTGTCGCCGTAGTGCATGGCCAGCTTCATCATGCTGTCCTGCACGATGTCCAGCGCCGCGTCCTCGTCGCGCACCTGGTAGACGGTGCGCTTGAACGCCCGTTTCTCGACGCTTTTGAGGAAGTCGGAAAGTTCTTGTTCGGTGGCCAAGGACGTCGTACGGCAAGACGCGTGTGGCGCAGAAGCCGCGGATCAGCGCAGGGACTCAGGAAGGGCGGCTGGTGGGCCGCCGCCGACGCGGCAACCCGTTTCTGGCGGCGATTATGGCACCCGGCAGCCAAAAGAATCCGCGCGGTGCTGGCAAACGCCATGTTGCAGTGCGATAATTCGCATTGCAGTCAAAAAAGGCAAACGGGTCATCGTCCGGCCGGAGCTACTTTCGGTCCATGGCGCATGGCCTCAAGTCCTGAAGCGGCCTCACGAGGGCTGGCAAGGGGCACCCAAGGTTTTTCGTTAGAGAAATTCTCGAAAGGTTGATCAAAATGGAAATCTCCAAAGCCGAAATCAAGTCGGCCGCTGCCGCTTCCTCGGGCAGCGACTCCTCCGAACTCCGTGGTGCCGAAATCCTCGTCAAGGCCTTGCAGGCCGAAGGCGTGAAGTACGTCTGGGGGTATCCCGGCGGCGCGGTGTTGCACATCTACGACGCGTTCTACAAGCAGGACACCATCCAGCACGTGCTGGTGCGCCACGAGCAGGCCGCCGTGCACGCCGCCGACGGCTATGCGCGTGCCACGGGCGACGTGGGCGTGGCGCTGGTCACCTCCGGCCCCGGCGTGACCAACGCGGTCACCGGCATCGCCACGGCGTACATGGACTCGATCCCGATGGTGATCATCACCGGCCAGGTGCCCACCGCCGCCATCGGCTTGGACGCCTTCCAGGAATGCGACACCGTCGGCATCACCCGCCCGATCGTCAAGCACAACTTCCTGGTCAAGGACGTGCGCGACATGGCCGAGGTGATGAAGAAGGCCTTCCACATCGCGCGCTCGGGCCGCCCGGGGCCGGTGGTGGTCGATATCCCGAAGGACGTGTCCTTCAACAAGACCAGCTTCAAGGGCTATCCCGACAAGATCGAGATGCGCTCGTACAACCCGGTGCGCAAGGGCCACGGCGGGCAGATCCGCAAGGCGCTGCAGCTGCTGATGACGGCCAAGCGGCCCTACATCTACACCGGCGGCGGCGTGCTGCTGGCCGATGCCTGCGGCGAGCTGCGCACGTTGGTGGACATGCTGAACTACCCGGTCACCAACACGCTGATGGGCCTGGGCGCGTTCCCGGCCACCGACCGGCGCTTCGTCGGCATGCTGGGCATGCACGGCACCTGGGAAGCCAACAACGCCATGCAGAACTGCGACGTGCTGCTGGCCGTGGGCGCGCGCTTCGACGACCGCGTGATCGGCAACCCCAAGCACTTCGCGCAGAACGAGCGCAAGATCATCCACATCGACATCGACCCGTCGAGCATCTCCAAGCGCGTCAAGGTCGACGTGCCCATCGTCGGCGACGTCAAGGACGTGCTGACCGACATGATCGGCATGCTGCGCGAGGCCGGCACCCGGCCCGACGAGGCGGCCCTGGCCGAGTGGTGGCAGACCATCGAAGGCTGGCGCAGCCGCGACTGCCTGAAGTACGACCGCGCCAACACCGACGTCATCAAGCCGCAGAAGGTCATCGAGACCCTGTGGGACATGACTAAGGACGCCGACGCCTACATCACCAGCGACGTCGGCCAGCACCAGATGTGGGCGGCGCAGTTCTACAAGTTCGATGAGCCGCGGCGCTGGATCAACTCCGGCGGCCTGGGCACCATGGGCGTGGGCATTCCCTACGCCATGGGCATCAAGCTGGCCAAACCCGAGAGCGAGGTGTATTGCGTGACGGGCGAGGGTTCGGTGCAGATGTGCATCCAGGAGCTGTCCACCTGCCTGCAGTACAACACGCCGATCAAGATCGTCTCGCTGAACAACCGCTACCTGGGCATGGTGCGCCAGTGGCAGGAGATCGAGTACTCCGGCCGCTACAGCCACAGCTACATGGACGCGCTGCCCAACTTCGTGAAGCTGGCCGAGGCCTACGGCCACGTCGGCATGCTGATCGAGCGCCCGCAGGACGTCGAACCGGCGCTGCGCGAGGCGCGCAAGCTGAAAGATCGAACGGTGTTCATGGACTTCCGCACCGACCCGACGGAAAACGTGTTCCCCATGGTGCAGGCCGGCAAGGGCATCACCGAGATGCTGCTGGGGGCCGAAGACCTTTGAAGCGGTTCAGCGTTGGGCGTTGAGGGTTGAGCGGCTTTCCGTCACGCTCAACGCCGAACGCTCAACGCTCAACCTCCCCTAGATGAATCTATTGCCTGCCAAGCCCGCCGCTTACCGGCTGCGGGGGAGGGCGGCGAGAAGAGGACTCGAGACATGAAACACATCATTGCCGTTCTGATTGAAAACGAGGCGGGCGCCCTGTCCCGCGTGGTGGGCCTGTTCTCGGCCCGTGGCTACAACATCGAATCGCTCATCGTCGCGCCGACCGAGGACGAAAGCCTCTCGCGCATGACCATCCAGACGCGCGGCTCCGAAGACACCATCGAGCAGATCACCAAGCACCTCAACCGCCTGATCGAGGTGGTGAAGGTGGTCGATTTGACCGAGGGCGCCTACATCGAGCGCGAGCACATGATGGTGAAGGTGCGCGCCGTCGGCAAGGAGCGCGAGGAGATGAAGCGCATGGTGGACATCTTCCGCGGCCACATCATCGACGTCACCGACAAGAGCTACACCATCGAGCTGACCGGCGACCAGGCCAAGCACGACGCCTTCTTGGGCGCCATCGACAAGACCGCCATCCTGGAAACCGTGCGCACCGGTGCCAGCGGCATCGGGCGCGGCGAGCGCTTGCTCCGGGTCTGACCCACAGGGTTCTTTGGAGGATCCACCATGTCCATCACCTTCGAAGTGCTTGAATCCGAGGTTTTGCGTCTTTCCACGGCCCAGCGCGCGCTGTTACTTGACCGTCTGGTGGCCAGCCTGGAGCAGGATCAGGCTTGGGAAGAGGCGTGGAGCCGCGAGGCCGATCGCCGTGAAGCTGCCATTGCCGCCGGCGAGTCCGAGTGGCTTTCGGGGCCGGACGTGGTGGCTCAACTGCGGGCCGACCTGGCGTGAGCCATGTGCTCAGCACGGAAGCTCGGCAGGAGCTGACGGAGGCCGTGCGCTTCTATCGTCGGCAGGCCAGTGCGGCGGTGGCAGCGTCCTTCATCTCGGAATTCGAGCGCGTGGCACAGGTGCTGACCCGTTTCCCCGACATTGGCACACCGATCAGCAGCAAGTGGCGCATGTTCCCGCTGCGGCGGTTCCCCTATTCGTTGATCTACAGTGAGGCGGAAGCAGGCATCCGCATCGTGGCCGTGGCGCATCAGCGGCGGCGGCCCGGTTATTGGATGGAGCGCCCCTGATGCGGGATTGGGGGCCCGCATGGGTACCTGCAATCCGCCGAACTTTTTTTAATCACCTCTGAATTGAAGCAAACGCAAGGAGAAACCATGAAAGTGTTCTACGACAAAGACTGCGACCTGAGCCTGATCAAGGGCAAGACCGTCGCCATCATCGGCTACGGCTCGCAGGGCCATGCGCACGCGCAGAACCTGAACGACTCGGGCGTCAAGGTCGTGGTCGGCCTGCGCAAGGGCGGCGCCAGCTGGCCCAAGGTGGAAAAGGCCGGCCTGAAGGTGGCCGAGGTGGCCGAGGCCGTGAAGCAGGCCGACGTGGTGATGATCCTGCTGCCCGACGAGCAGATCGCCAAGGTCTACCGCGAGGACGTGGAGCCGAACATCAAGCCCGGCGCCTCGCTGGCCTTCGCGCACGGTTTCAACGTGCACTACGGCCAGGTCGTGCCGCGCGACGACCTCGACGTGTGGATGGTCGCCCCCAAGGCCCCCGGCCACACCGTGCGCAATACCTACACCCAGGGCGGCGGCGTGCCGCACCTGGTGGCGGTGCACCAGGACAAGAGCGGCAAGGCGCGCGACCTGGCGCTGAGCTACGCCATGGCCAACGGCGGCGGCAAGGCCGGCATCATCGAGACCAACTTCCGCGAGGAGACCGAGACCGACCTGTTCGGCGAGCAGGCCGTGCTGTGCGGCGGCACCGTCGAACTGATCAAGGCCGGCTTCGAGACCCTGGTGGAAGCCGGCTACGCGCCCGAGATGGCCTACTTCGAGTGCCTGCACGAGCTGAAGCTGATCGTCGACCTGATCTACGAAGGCGGCATCGCCAACATGAACTACTCGATCAGCAACAACGCCGAGTACGGCGAGTACGTCACCGGCCCGAAGATCGTCACCGACGAGACCAAGCAGGCCATGCGCCAGGCGCTCAAGGACATCCAGACCGGCGAGTACGCCAAGAGCTTCATCGCCGAGAACCTGGCCGGCGCGCCCACGCTGCAAAGCCGCCGCCGCCTGAACGGTGAGCACCAGATCGAGGTGGTGGGCGAGAAGCTGCGCGCCATGATGCCCTGGATCAAGGCCAACAAGCTGGTGGACAAGTCGAAGAACTGAGCCAGCGCCGGTGGCGCTTGCGCGCCATCGCGGCAAGTCGAGCACCCCGCGGTCTGGCCAGGCCAGGTCGCCGGGTTCGAGAAGAGGCCCGCGCCTTGCGCCGGGCCTTTTTCGTTCCCATGATGCCGATGGCGCGCCACGGCGGCCGCTGCAACCGCAGCGCTATTGTTATTGTTTTGATAGCTGCCTGTGCTTGCGCGGCGGGCGCCAAAGACTGATTCGATGCCTTCTTTGCCAGTAGAATCGCAACCCATGGTCAACGATTCCGACGACGCCGTCATGCCGCGCAAGCCGCGCAAGGGCATTTACGTGCTGCCCAACCTGGTCACGCTGGGGGCCTTGTTCGGCGGCTTTTTCGGCATCGTCATGGGCATCAACGGACGCTTCGACCTGGCCACGGCCGGCGTCTTCGCGGCCATGGTGCTCGACAGCCTGGACGGCCGCGTGGCGCGCATGACCGGCACGCAAAGCGCCTTTGGGGAGCAGATGGATTCGCTGGCCGACATGGTCAGCTTCGGCGCCGCGCCGGCGCTGCTGGCCTACGAATGGGCGCTGCGCCCGCTGGGCCGCTGGGGCTGGATCGCGGCCTTCGTCTACTGTGCCTGCGCCGCGCTGCGGCTGGCGCGCTTCAACGTCAACACCGCGGTGGTGGACAAGCGCTACTTCCAGGGACTGCCGTCGCCCGCCGCCGCGGCGCTGGTGGCCGGCTTCATCTGGCTGACCAGCGCCATGCTCGGCTCGCAGCGCGAGGTGCCGCTGTTTCGCGATCTGATCTCGGTGTTCGGCGGCGAGCCGCTGGCGCGTGGCGATTTGTCGTGGATCACCTTCGCCATCACCCTGTTCGCCGGCCTGACCATGGTGACCAACGTGCCCTACTACAGCTTCAAGGACTTCGGCGGCCGCCGCAGCGTGCCCTTCGTGGTGCTGGTGGCGATCGCGTTGCTGTTCGCCGTCATCAGCATCGAGCCGGCCACCATGCTGTTCGGGCTGTTCGTCGGCTACGCGCTGTCGGGCTACGTCGTCTATGCGTGGCGGCGCGCCAAGGGCGAGCCGGTGAGCATCGTCAGCACCTCGACCGACGAGCCGGACGAGCGCGGGCTGCACCACGATTGATGGGCTCGGTCATTCGGGCTTGGTGTAATCCCCAGTGCGCAGGCTCAGGAAATCCTGTGCTACATTGCTTGCCTCATGAACAAGTCGCTGGCACTACTACTGGCAACGCCGAACGGGCGGGATCGGTAGCGCGCGCGACTTTTTCCTGTAAAGGCCCGTTTGCACCCGCAGCGGGCCTTTTTGTTTGCCTTCCAGAACACTTTTCGCTCGCGGGATCCCAGCACTTTTCTTCGGAGTAATCCTCACCATGACCGACAAACTCATCATCTTCGACACCACCTTGCGCGACGGCGAGCAGTCGCCCGGCGCCAGTATGACGCGCGACGAGAAGCTGCGCATCGCGCGCCAGCTCGAGCGCCTGAGGGTGGACGTGATCGAGGCCGGCTTTGCGGCCAGCAGCAATGGCGACTTCGAGTGCGTCAAGGCGATTGCCGAGGCGATCAAGGACTCGACGGTGTGCTCGCTTTCCCGCGCCAACGACCGCGACATCAGCCGCGCCGCCGAGGCGCTGAAGGGCGCCAACCGCGGGCGCATCCACACCTTCATCGCCACCAGCCCGCTGCACATGGAGAAAAAGCTGCGCATGACGCCCAACGAGGTGTTCGAGCAGGCCAGGTTGGCGGTGCGCTTCGCGCGCAACCTGATGGACGACATCGAGTTCAGCGCCGAAGACGGCTACCGCAGCGACATCGACTTTCTGGCCCGCATCTGCGAGGCGGTCATCAAGGAAGGTGCCACCACCATCAACATCCCCGACACCGTGGGCTACGCCATTCCCGAGCTGTACGGCCACTTCATCAAGACCCTGCGCGAGAAGGTGCCCAACAGCGACCAGGCGATCTGGTCGGTGCACTGCCACAACGACCTGGGCATGGCGGTGGCCAACTCGCTGGCGGGCGTGAAGATCGGCGGCGCGCGGCAGGTGGAGTGCACCATCAACGGCCTGGGCGAGCGCGCCGGCAACTGCTCGCTGGAAGAGGTGGTGATGGCGGTGAAGACCCGCAAGGATTACTTTGGCCTGGAGGTCGGCATCGACACCTCGCAAATCGTGCCGGCCAGCAAGATGGTCAGCCACACCACCGGCTTCGTGGTGCAGCCCAACAAGGCGGTGGTGGGCGCCAACCCCTTCGCGCACGCCAGCGGCATCCACCAGGATGGCGTGCTGAAGGCGCGCGACACCTACGAGATCATGCGCGCCGAGGACGTGGGCTGGAGCGCCAACAAGATCGTGCTGGGCAAGCTGAGCGGCCGCAACGCCTTCAAGCAGCGCCTGCAGGAGCTGGGCGTGATGCTCGAATCCGAGGGCGAGATCATGGCCGCCTTCGCCCGCTTCAAGGAGCTGGCCGACCGCAAGAGCGAGATCTTCGACGAGGACATCCTGGCCCTGGTCACCGACGAGAGCGTCACCGCCGAGAAGGAGCACTACGGCTTCATCTCGCTGGCGCAGCACAGCGAAACCGGCGAGATGCCGCACGCCGAGATCGTGTTCACCGTCGGCGGCGCCGAGGTGCGCGGCCAGTCGGAAGGCAACGGGCCGGTGGACGCCTCGCTGAAGGCCATCGAGTCGCACGTGAACAGCGGGGCCGAGATGGTCCTGTACTCGGTCAACGCCATCAGCGGCTCCACCGAGAGCCAGGGCGAAGTCACGGTGCGGCTGCAGAATTCGGGCCGGGTGGTCAACGGCGTCGGTGCCGACCCCGACATCGTGGTCGCCTCGGCCAAGGCATATCTCAATGCCCTCAACAAGTTACACGACAAATCTGATCGTGTGGCGGCCCAAGGCTAGGCTTATCCCACGCAATTGTTACATTGCTTGAGGAAAGGGATGCAAGTCAATGATATTGCATCCCTTTTTCCGTTTGAGTACACTGGCGCCCATTGGTGGTTTTTTGCTTGGGGATCGTGATGCGTGGTGCGCTTGGTCGGCGGTTGGCGCCTTGGTGGCGCGGGGTGGGTCTGGCTTGTATCGGCCTGTTACTCGGTGTTTCAGCGCTGACGCCGGCTGCCGCGGCGCCGGCCAAGAAGGCCGCCAAACCGGCGCCTGCGCGCACGGCGGCCAAGGCCAAGCCCGCTGCGGCACCTAAGAAGGCTGTGGCCAACAAGGCGACCAACAAGGCGGCACCCAAGGCGGCGGCCAAGGCCCGCAACACCAGGACCAAGACCGCGGCGGCGTCCGCCAAGGCCGGCAAAAAGTCGGTGACGGCCAAGAACAGCCGCAGCCAGCAACGGGCGAATCGCGTGGCGTCCAAGCAAACGCGCGTGACCTTGCGCACTGCCCAGGCGCCGCAGCCCGCGCGCCCGCCGCGCCTGTCGTTCGGCCAGATGGCCGGCCTGCATGCGGTGGACGATCCGCTCGACCTGAAGTCCAGCGTCGCGCTGGTGCTCGACCAGGAGTCGCACGAGGTGCTGTTCAGCAAAAACGACCACGCCGTGCTGCCGATCGCCTCGCTGACCAAGCTGATGACGGGCTTGATCGTGTCCGACGCGCAACTGCCGCTGGACGAGTTGATCACCATCACCAAGGAGGACGTCGACACCGAAAAGGGCAGCAGCTCGCGCCTGGCCGTGGGCACCACGCTGACGCGCGGCGAGCTGATGCACCTGGCGCTGATGTCGAGCGAGAACCGCGCCGCGCATGCGCTGGGCCGCACCTTCCCGGGCGGGCTGCAGCGCTTCGTGAGCCTGATGAACGCCCGCGCCATCATGATGGGCATGAAGGACACGCGCTTTGTCGAGCCCACCGGCCTGTCCAGCAGCAACCGCTCCAGCGCCTTCGACCTGGCGACGCTGGTGAACACCGCCTCGCAGGATCCGCTGCTGCGCCAGCTGTCCACCTCGCACGGGTATGAGGTGGCGGTGGGCAGCCGCGTTCTGCAATACAACAACACCAACCGCCTGGTGCACAGCCCCGACTGGAAGATCGGCCTGCAGAAGACCGGCTACATCTCCGAGGCCGGCCAGTGCCTGGTGATGCAGGCCAGCGTGGCCGGGCGCAAGCTGATCATGGTGTTCCTCGACTCGGCCGGCAAGTACAGCCGCCTGGCCGACGCCGAGCGCGTGCGCCGCTGGGTGGAGGAGCAGCGCCCCATGACCACCGCCGCGGGGGCGGCCTACGCCGGCTGACATGACGAATGACCGCGCCCTGACGGGCGCATGACCAATGACAAAAAGCCATCGTCAGGCGCGGCGCCTTCGTCATTGGTCATGGCGTGAAAGCGCCGGTCATCGAGCGAAGCGAAGTCATCGGGGACAGAGCGCGCTCAGCCCCGCTCGTCGTGGCCCAGCGCGGCCGAGATCTGCTGCGCGGTCTGCTTGAGCTTGTCCAGCCAGGCGTCGTCCATGCGGTCGGCCGGCGCCGAGATCGACAGCCCCGCCACCAGCTTGCCCTGGTCGTCGTAGATGCCGGCGGCCATGCAGCGCACGCCCAGTTCCAGCTCCTGGTTGTCGTGCGCCACGCCGGACTGGCGGGCCGCCACCAGCTCGCGTTCCAGCACCGGCAGCTGCGTGATGCTGTTGCGCGTGTGGCCGGCCAGGCCGGTGCGCGTGGCGTAGGCGCGCACGCGCTGCAACTCGTCGGCAGCCAGGAACAGCTTGCCGGTGGAGGTCAGGTGCAGCGGTGCATGGCCGCCGATGGCGCGCACCACCTGCATGCCCGAGCGCTCGCTGAGCGCGCGCTCGATGTAGACGATCTCGTCGCCCTGGCGCACGCTCAGGTTCACCGGCTGCTGGATCAGGCGGTGCAACTCGCGCATCGGCCCCAGGGCCGCGTCGCGCACCGACAGCCGCGCCTTCACCAGGTTGCCCAGCTCCAGCAGGCGCATGCCCAGCCGGTAGCTGCCGGCCTCGGGCCGGTCGACGAAGCGGCCGATGGTCAGGTCGTTCAGGATGCGGTGCGTGGTGGAGGGGTGCAGGCCGGTCTGCTCGCTGATGTCCTTCAGCGACATCGGCTCCTGGCGCGAGGCCAGCACGTCGATCAGCGCGAACATGCGCTCGATGACCTGGATGGTCGGCGTCTGGTGGGCGTCGGGGCGGGATCTGCGCATGGCGAGCGGGGCAGCGAAGGGCTGGCCTTCAGGCGGCCGGCGCCGGGCCGCCGGCGGCATCGTCGGCGGCGGGGCGCCACTGGCCCTGCAGCCGCCGCTCCAGCGGCCTGAAGCGCGCCTTGTAGGCCATCTTGGCGCTGCCCTCGATCCAGTAGCCCAAATACACGTAGGGCAGGTTCAGCGCCTGCGCCTGCTCAATCTGCCACAGGATGCTGTAGGTGCCGTAGCTGGCACGCGGCTCGGGGTCGTAGAAGGTGTAGACGGCCGACAGTCCGTCGTTGAGCACGTCGACGATGGACACGATGCGCAGGCGCCCCAGCGCGTCGCCCAGGCCGGGGTCGCGAAACTCCACCAGCCGCGAGTTCACGTTGCTCTGCAGCAGGAACTGGGTGTACTGGTCCACGCTGTCGTGGTCCATGCCGCCGC
>JAEXBL010000367.1 GCA_023394015.1 Pseudomonadota bacterium
GGATGAAGATGGACAGGTTGAAGGTGATGAAGTCGGAATTGATGTACTGGTTCTGCTGGGCCACCAGCGCCCCCGCGATGCCGCAGGTCACGGCCGCCACCACGAAGGCGATGACCTTCGCGCGGTACACCCTGACCCCGACCGAGGACGAGGCGATCTCGTCGGCCTGCACCGAAAGCAGCGCGCGCCCGAAGCGTCCGTCCAGCACGTTGCGCAGCAGCTGCTGCGTAACCACGCACAGCGCCAGCGCGAACCACTCCCATTGCTGGTTGGTGAACGCCTCGCCGCCCCAGGTCAGCGGCATGATGCCGAACAGGCCCGACGGTCCGCCGAACACGTCGACCCACTCGGTGACGATCTTCTCCACCACGATGCCGAACGCCAGCGTCACCATGGCCAGGTATGGGCCTTTCACGCGCAGCGACGGCAGCGCGATCAGCACGCCGAAGACGCCGGCCACCACGGGCGCGGCCGCCAGCGCCAGCCACGGATCGAGCTGCCAGCGCGAGGTCAGCAGCGCGGCCGTGTAGGCGCCCGCGGCGAACAGGCCCGCCTGGCCCAGCGACTTCTGGCCGGCATAGCCCACCAGCACGTTCACGCCGGCCGCGCACAGGTAGTACACGCAGGCCATGAAGACGATGCGCAGGTAGTAATCGTTGTCCACCAGCGCGGCGAACGCCGCCAGCGAGGCCGCCAGCGCCACCGCGATCAGGGTTTGGCCGTGCCGCTTCATACCTTCTCCACCAGCCGCTTGCCGAACAGGCCGGTGGGCCTGACCGCGAGCACCAGGATCACCAGCGCGAACACCGCGACCTCGCGCCACTGCGACTGCCACAGGTTCACGTACGACTCCAGGATGCCCAGCACGAAACCGCCCAGCACGCAGCCGCGCGGGTTGGACAGCCCCCCTATCATGGCGCCGGAAAAACCCTTCAGGCCGATGGCCAGGCCCATGAAGATCGACGCCGACGTGATGGGCGCGACCAGGAAACCCGCCAGCCCGGCCAGCGCCGAACTGGCGAAGAAGGCGCCGGTCATGATCGCGTTGACGTTGATGCCCATCAGGTTGGCCACCGCCGGGTTCGCCGCCACCGCCCGCATCGCTTTGCCCAGCACGGTGCGGTTCATGACGCGGTCGAACAGCAGCATGACGATGACGGCCACCGCCAGCAGCAGCAGTTCCTGGCTGCGCACGCCGGCGCCGAACACGCGGATCACCTCGTCGCCGAACGGCGCGGGCACGGTGACCGGCGCGGGCCCCCAGACCGCGAAGGCCGCGCTCTGCAGCAGGATGCCGAAGCCCAGCGTGCTCATGACCCAGGCCATTCCCGGGCGCGCGGCGAACGGCTTGACGCCGAACACGTACAGCAGCATGCCCAGCAGCCCCATCGCCGCCACCGCGGCCAGCCCGGCCAGCAGGTACTGCCAGCCGCTCAGGTCCAGCCCGGTGAACGCCGCCGTGGTGATCGGCTTGCCGGCCAGCAGGAACAGCGCGCCCACGCCCACGAACGCGCCCACCGACACGAACTCTCCATGCCCGAAATTCAGCGTGCGGGTCGTGGTGTAGGTGATGCTGAAACCCAGCGCCACCAGCGCATACGCGCCTCCCACGGCCAGCCCGCTGACGAGCGCCTGCAGCAATGTCGCCAACATGAGGGCCTCGCAGCTACTTCGCGGCCATCGCCGTCACGTCGTCGGCATACGGCACCAGCTTGCCGTCCTGCCAGTGCGCCCACTTGTAGTCGCCCACCAGCAGCGCGTCGTGCACGGTGGCCGAGAACGGCTTCTCGTAGGTCTTCATGGCGCCCTCGTAAGTGCCCTGCAGGTTCTCCAGCGCCAGACGAACCTTGTCGCCGTCGGTCGTGCCGGCCTGCTTGATCGCCATGGCGAGCAGGTTCATGCCGTCGTAGGCATGCGCCAGGAAGCCGAAGGCGGTGGGCGAAGTCATCTTGGCCGAAACCCGGTCATACAGCTTCTGCTGCGCGGGCGTGCGGTTGTCGGTGATGGTGCGCAGGAAGAAGGGCTTTTCCGACAGCGTCTTGCCGGCCGTGTCGTAGAACGCGATGTTGTCGGCCGCCCAGGACGTCAGCGTCAGCGGGAACCAGTTGATCTTCTCCATGCTGCGGAACACGTGCGCGATCGGCGTGCTCTGCGCCCAGATCACCACGGTGTCCACGCCCGCGGCCTTGAGCTTGTTGAGCTGCGAAGTCATGTCGGTGTCGGCCACGCCGAACTTCTCCACCGCCGCGGCCTTGATGCCCTGCGCCGCGCCGACCGCCTCCAGGTCCTTGAGCGCGCTCTGGCCATAGCCGGTGGTCTCGATCATGAAGCCCACGTTCTTGACCTTGGGATTCTTCTTCAGGTAGCCGATCACGCCCTCGACCTGCTCGCGGTCCACCATGCCGACGCGGAACATGTAGTTGTCGGCGCCCGCGCGCACCGGCTTGGTGATGTCGGTGCCCGACCCGATGGCGCCCATGACCGGGATCTTCTTCTGGTTCGGAATGTGCTTCCAGGCCAGCGCATTGCCCGAGTTGGTGGGGCCGACGATCGCCGCCACTTTCTCGTTGTCGATCAGGTCGGTCATGTTCTGGATCGACTTGGGCGGCTGCGACAGGTCGTCGCGCACCACCAGCACCACCTTGCGCCCCAGCAGGCCGCCGGCCGCGTTGATGTCGTCGATGGCGGTGCGCAGCCCCAGCACCGCGGCCTGCCCGCTCTGCGCCGAGGGCGAGGCCGACAGGTCGCCGTTGAAGCCGATCTTGATGTCCTGGGCCTGGGCCTGCGCGCCGATGGCCAGCGCGCACATCATGGCCGCCTTGGACAAGGTGGAGAAAATGCCTGTTGCCTTCATCGTTGTCTCCTGTGTTTTTTTCGGATGTGCCGCACTTCGATGATGCTTGTTCCCGTCCCCGCTATACCGCCAGATAGCCTCCGTCCACCGGCAGGGACACGCCCGTCACGTACTGCGCCATCGGCGAGGCCAGGAACACGACGGGACCGACCAGGTCCTCGGGCTGGCCCAGCCGTCCCAGCGGTATGCGCTGCATGAAGCCGGCCAGGCGGGCGGGATCGTCACGCGTGTACTGCGTCATCGGCGTCTCGATGACGCCGGGCGCGATGGCGTTGACGCGGATGCCGTCGGGCGCGAGATCGCGCGCCATCGCCTGCGTCATCATCTTCACGCCGCCCTTGGACGGCGAGTACCCCAGCGTCGCGCCCACGCCGGCGAACGACGCGATCGAGCCGACATTGATGATGACGCCGCGGGTCGCGCGCAGCGCTTCCAGGAAGGCGTGGATCATGTTGAAGCTGCCGTTCAGGTTCACGTCCAGCACGCGCCGCCAGTTCTCGGCCGCGCGCGGGCTGTCCATGCCCTCGCGGATCAGGATGCCGGCGTTGTTGACCAGCACGTCGATCGGGCCCGCTTCGCGCCGGACCCGCGCCGCAACGGCCGCGCAGGCTTCCAGGT
>JAEXBL010000380.1 GCA_023394015.1 Pseudomonadota bacterium
ACGGCGGCGTGCTGAGTTTCGAGGTGCCGGGCGGCATGGCGCAGGCCGAGCGCGTCGTGGGCGCGCTCACGCTGGCGCATCGCTCGGCCAGCTTCGGCTCGTTCTCGACCCTGGTGGTGCATCCGGCGGCCATGTGGGCGGGCATGATGACGCCGCAGCAGCTGGCGGAATCGGGGTTGCCGCCGGGACTGATCCGGCTCGGCGTGGGCTTCGAGAGCCACGCCGACATCATCGGCGACCTGGACGCGGCGCTGGCGGCGGCCGCGTCCTAGGAACGAGCGCGCAGTTCGCGCGCCGACATGCCGAAGCGCCGCTTGAACAGGCGGCTGAAATGCGCCGGATGCGAGAACCCGACCTGGTAGGCGAGTTCGGAAATCGCGCGATGGCGATGGCGCGGGTCCAGCAGCAGCGCGTGGCAGCGTTCCAGCCGCTGGTCGAAGATGAAGGACTCCGCCGACAGCCCGCCGGCGCGCAGGATGCGGTGCAGGTAGGCCACGGAGATGCCGCAGCCCTCGGCCACGCGCGCCGGCGACAGTTCGGGATCGGCCAGGTGCTGCCGGATGTAGGCCAGCACGCGCTGACGGTGCGCCCCCGTCACGCTGCTGTCCGACTCCGACGCTTGGCCCTGCCCCGGCTGCCCCAGGAACTGCACGATCAGGTCGATCAGGCGCTCGCCCAGTTCGGCGACCTCGGCGTCGGACCAGCCGTCCATGCCCTTGAACATGTGTTCCATGTAGCTGGCCAGCATGGCGCCTCGCGGCGAGCCGTCATCGATGCGCAGCTTGTGGAAGGCGCCGACGCGCGAATCGCGCTGCGACAGCGCGCTGCGCGGAAACGAGATGCTCAGGCTGCGGTAGCCGCCGGCGCCCAGCGCCGTGGCCTGGTACGGCAGGCTCTGGTTCATCAGGTACACGCAGCCCGGCTCGACCTGGAATTCCCGCCCCTGCTGGCGCACCGCCAGCGGCCCGGCCAGCGGCAGGCCGAAGGTATAGAACTCCTGGTCCAGCCGCGAGACATTGCCGGCTGTGCGTTCGAGCTGCTGGCCCTGGTAGTGCAGGTCGTTGAACTGCAGGCTGGCGCGGCGCGCGTAGCGCAGGCGCCCGGCGAAATGGCCGGGCTTGCCGCCGTGGACCTCGAAGGGGCCGAAGGCGTCGGCCAGCGCCGCGCGCCATTGATCGCGCCGGTCCGCGCCGGCGCCGGCCGAAATGGCGAATTCCGTCTCCGACATGGCGCGGTCTCCTGGGATGCGAAGCGCAAATTGATCTTGCGTCTACAAGTTCTTGACTCAGCCTGCAGCAGGGCGGGCGGCGCATTGTGCGCGCGCCTGGCGCAAGTCTATATTCACCCGCATAAGCGTACAACAACCGCACAGAACGACCTGGACCCACCGGGAGGAGACTCATGGCGACCGCGCCCGCGCCGGCCTCGCGCTATCTGCGCTGCGAAGGCCGCGAACTGCATTACACCGAATGGGGCGCCCCCGACGCGCCGCCGCTGGTCATGTGGCATGGCCTGGCGCGCACCGGGCGCGACTTCGACGAGCTGGCGCAGGCGCTGGCGCCCGATTACCGCATCATCTGCCCGGACACGATCGGCCGCGGCCTGTCGCAATGGAGCCCGGACCCGGTGGCCGAATACCGGCTGGACTTCTACGCGCGGCTGGCGCGCGCCCTGCTCGACGGGCTGGCGCTTGCCAGCGTGCGCTGGGTCGGCACGTCCATGGGCGGCGCCATCGGCATGCATGCCGCGGCCACCACCCTGCGCGACCGCATCTCGCGCCTGGTGGTCAACGACATCGGGCCGGAACTGCCGCGCGCCGCCGTCCAGCGCATCCTGGACTACGCCGGCGATCCGCCGGCCTTCGACACGGTCACCGAACTGGAGACCTGGCTGCGCGCCGCCTACAAGCCCTATGGCTGGCAGAGCGACGAGCAATGGCGCCGCATGGCCGAGACCTCGATGCGCCGCCTGCCGGACGGGCGCGTGACCGCGCACTACGACCCGGCCATCGTCGGCCAGTTCAGCCATCATCCCGACGACTACGACCGCTGGAGCGGCTATGACTCGCTGCGCATGCCGCTGCTGCTGCTGCGCGGGGCCGAGTCGGATCTGCTGCTGCCGGAAGTGGCCGAGGCCATGACGCGGCGCGGCCCGCGCGCGCAGCGCATCGATTTCCCCGATTGCGGCCACGCCCCCGCGCTCAACGTCGCCCCGCAGATCGAAGCCGTCCGCCAGTTCCTCGCCGCACGTCACTGATAAACAGGAGTCCCCTATGAAACGCCTACTGCTCGCCGCGCTCGCCGGCCTGTGCATGAGTTCCGCGGCCGCGGCGAAGGATTTCGTCGTGGCCCACGTCTACGACAAGACCGGCCCGCTGGAGGCCTACGCCAAGCAGACCCAGGCCGGCCTGATGCTGGGCCTGGAGTACGCGACCCAGGGCAGCATGACGGTGGCCGGGCGCAAGATCCGCGTCATCGAGAAGGACAACCAGGGCAAGCCCGACGTGGCGCGCGCCCAGCTGGCCTCGGCCTATGCCGACGACAATGCCGACATCGCCGTGGGCCCCACGTCGTCCGGCGTGGCGCTGGCCATGCTGCCGATTGCCGAAGAGTACGAGAAGATCCTGCTGGTCGAGCCCGCCGTGGCGGACTCCATCACCGGCGACAAGTGGAACCGGTACATCTTCCGCACCGGCCGCAATTCCTCGCAGGACGCCATCGCCAACGCGGTCGCCTTCGACCAGGCCGGCACCTCCATCGCGATGCTGGCGCAGGACTACGCCTTCGGCCGCGACGGCGTCAAGGCGTTCAAGAGCGCCCTGAAGAACGCCAAGATCGTGCACGAGGAATATCTGCCGGCCAACGCCACCGACTTCACCGCCGGCGCGCAGCGCCTGTTCGATGCGCTGAAGGACCAGCCCGGGCGCAAGATCATCTTCATCC
>JAEXBL010000382.1 GCA_023394015.1 Pseudomonadota bacterium
ACGTGGTGCAGGTGTGGGACGCCAACAAGGCCTTCGATCTGTTCGGCCTGTCGCTGCCCGGCGCCTGGCGCGCGGCGCGGGCCGTGGGCCAGTGGCGGCGCGCGCGGCGCGGCCCGCTGACCAGCAACTTCGCCGAGGCCGGCGGCTTCATCAAGAGCGACGCCGCCGAGCCCCTGCCCGATCTGCAACTGCATTTCGTGGTCGGCAAGCTGGTCGACCACGGCCGCGCCACCGTGCTGGGGCACGGCTTTTCCTGCCACGTCTGCGTGCTGCGCCCGAAGAGCCGCGGCAGCCTGCGCCTGGCCAGCGGCGACCCGCTGGCGGCGCCGCTGATTGACCCGGCCTTTCTGCAGGACGACGACGACACGCGGCGCCTGGTGGCCGGCTTCAAACTCATGCGCGAATTGCTGAGCCAGCCGGCGCTGGCACGCCACGGTGGCGTGGAGCGCTCGGCAGCAGCGCGCTCCGACGCCGAGATCGAAGCCTTCATCCGCCGGCACGCCGACACCATCTACCACCCGGTCGGCAGCTGCCGCATGGGCCAGGGCGCGCTGGACGTGGTGGACGAGCGCCTGCGCGTGCGCGGCATCGAGCGGCTGCGGGTGGTGGACGCCTCCATCATGCCCAGCATCGTGGCCGGCAACACCAACGCGCCGGTGATCATGATCGCCGAGCGCGCGGCGCAGTGGCTGCGCGAAGGCTGAGCCCGAGCGGGTGCGCCAGCGCTATTTCTTGAAGCGCTGCCGCGTGAAGGCCAGCGCGATCCAGAAGCTGACCAGGGCGTACACCGCCAGCACCGCCAGGTGGCGCAGCGGCTGCGCCGGCCACTGATCGAGGAACAGCGGGCGCACCAGTTCCACCGCCGCCGTCAGCGGCAGCCAGTCGGTGACGGCCTGGGCGAAGGCCGGCAGCTGCGCGCGCGGAAAGAACACGCCGGAGAGAAACATCATCGGCGACAGCAGCACCGCGAAGTAGTAGGTGAAGAAGTCGTAGCCCTTGGCCTTGGCGTTGAACACCAGCGCCATGCTGGCGAAGGTGACGCCGGCCATCAGCAGGATCGGCGGCACCAGCACCAGCTTGGGGCTGTGGCTGATGCCCAGCGCCAGCATCACGCCCAGGATGGCGATGACCGAGAACAGTGCCTTGAAGCCGGCCCACAGCATCTCGGCCAGCACCACGTCGTCGAGCTGCACGGGGGTGTTCAGGATGCCGTCCCAGGTCTTTTGCACGTGCATGCGCGAGAAGGCGGAGTACAGCGCCTCGAAGCTGGCCGCGTTCATGGCGCTCATGCAGATGCTGCCGCTGGCCAGGAACAGGATGTAGGGCACCTGCTGCCCGTGCGTGGGCACCTGGCCCACCATCGCGCCCAGCCCGTAGCCGAAGGCCACCAGCCACAGCAGCGGCTCGCCGATGTTGGCCAGCAGGCTGGGAATGGCGAGCTTGCGCCACACCAGCAGGTTGCGCTGGAACACCGGCCACCAGCGCAGCGACAGGCGCGGTGGGTGCCAGGTGGATGTGGGGTTCATGGCGAGTCCTGGTGAAGGCCGGCGGGCGAATGGACGCTTGAACAGCCGGACGCGAAGGGCGCAAAGGATTCGCGAAGGACGCGAAAGAAACCTTTTCCTGGACGCTCGTTTGGCGTCCTTCGCGGAATTTTCGCGTTCTTCGCGTCCGGCTGTTGGGATTGCGCGCCCATCACCCATCCTCCCGAATTTGTCGTCCCGTCAGCTTCAGGAACAGGTCTTCCAGGTTCGCTGGCCGGTGCAGCGTGCGCAACTGCGGGTGGGCCTGCAGCGCCTGCATCAGCGGGCGCCCCTGGTGGGTGTAGAAGAACACCGTCTCGCCGCTTTGCTCCACCCGCTCGGCGTGCGCGGCCAAAGCGGAATCCGCCAGCGCGGCGGCGCCCTCGCCGTAGACCTCGATCACCTCCGGCTCCAGGTGCTCGGCGATCAGCGCGCGCGGGCGGCCCTCGGCGATCTTGCGGCCGTGGTC
This sequence comes from Pseudomonadota bacterium, assembly GCA_023394015.1. GTDB lineage: Bacteria > Pseudomonadota > Gammaproteobacteria > Burkholderiales > Burkholderiaceae_C > Ottowia. Next base: position 1,993 of record JAEXBL010000382.1, read on the forward strand.
CAGCACCAGCAGGCGCTGGCACAGGCGCTCGGCCTCGTCCATGAAGTGGGTGGTCAGCAGGATCGACTTGCCCTCGGCCAGCAGGCGCTGCAGCCGCTCCCACATCAGGTGGCGTGCCTGCGGGTCCAGCCCCGTGGTCGGCTCGTCGAGCAGCAGCAGGTCGGGGTTGTTGACCAGCGCGCGCGCCAGCGACAGGCGCCGCTTCATGCCGCCCGACAGCTCGGCCGGCCGGGCATCGGCCTTGTGGCCCAGCGCGGCAAAGTCCAGCAACTGCGGCACGCGCTCGGCCATCTGCGCGCGCTTCAGGCCGAAGTAGCGGCCGAACACGAACAGGTTCTCGGCGCAGCTGAAGTCCGGGTCGAGCGAATCGAACTGCGACACCACGCCCAGCCGCGCCTTGATGGCCAGGCCGTCGGCCGGCATGTGCAGCGCCGTGCCGTCTTCGCGCGCGAAGTAGCGGATCTGCCCGGCGTCCGGCGCCGTCAGGCCCAGGCACATGCGGATGGTGGTGGTCTTGCCGGCGCCGTTGGGGCCGATCACGCCCAGGCACTCGCCCGGCGCGATGGAAAGCGATACCCCGTCGACCACGCGCGCCCCGTCGTAGGTCTTGACGAGGTCGCGCACATCGAGCAGGGGTGGGGCAGCGGCCATGAAGCGCGCATTGTGCCTGCGCCCGGCGCGGCGTGCCGCGCTTGCCTGCGGGGCAGCGGGCCACTACACTTTTTCGAGCATCCGCCACGCCGCTGAGCGTTCCGGGTTCAGGCGTGTTTTCTGGCCGATGGTGACCATCCTGCCAGCGCGAGCAGCTATCAACACAAGAGCACACAGCATGAGCGACTACGTGTTTCCACCCCTTCCGCAGGCCGCCGTGCCGGTGCGCGGCAGCGCGCAGCGCTACGCCGTCGGCCGCATCTTCTGCGTCGGCCGCAACTACGCCGCCCACGCGCGAGAGATGGGGTTCGACCCCGAGCGCGAGCCGCCCTTCTACTTCAACAAGACCCCCGCCGCCCTGGCGCTGAGCGGCGCCACCGTGCCCTACGCGCCGGGCACGCAAAACCTGCACCACGAGATGGAACTGGTCATCGCCCTCGGCCGCCCGGCCTTTCGCGTCGGCGCCGATCAGGCGCTGGATTGCGTGTGGGGCTACGCCTGCGGCCTGGACATGACGCGGCGCGACCTGCAGAACGAGGCCAAGCAGATGGGCCGCCCCTGGGACTTCGGCAAGGACTTCGAGCACAGCGCCGTCATCGGCCCGCTGGTGCCCGCCAGCGAGATCGGCCACCCGAAGGCCGGCAGCATCCGCCTCAGCGTCAACGGCGTGCCCAAGCAGCAGGGCAACCTGGGGGATTTGATCTGGAGCGTGCCCGAGATCGTGGCCAACCTCTCCGAGTACTACCACCTGCAGCCGGGCGACCTGATCTACACCGGCACGCCCGAAGGCGTGGGCCCGGTGCAGCCGGGCGATCAGCTCCACGGCCACATCGACGGCGTGGGCGAGATCACGCTGACCATCGGCCAGCCGGAGTAAGACCTTGCACGCCCGGCACGCCGCGAGCGCTCGCGAGGCCAACCAGACCAGCCATCCCAGGAGAGCGCCGGATGAAACGCATTGACGTCTACCTGGACTTCATCTCGCCCTACGCCTGGCTGGCCTTCGAGCAGCTGCCGCGCGCGCTCGAGGGCCTGAGCTACGACGTGGCGTACCGGCCGATCCTGTTTGCCGGCCTGCTCAAGCACCACGGCCAGTTGGGGCCGGCCGAGATCGGGCCCAAGCGCGACTGGACCTACCGCCACGTGCTGTGGCTGGCGCGCACCCACGGCATCGCGCTCGACCTGCCGGCGGCGCACCCCTTCAACCCACTGCCGCTGCTGCGCCTGGCCTGGGCCTGCGCGCGCCAGGGCACGCCCAACCGCCATGTGTGCGAGACGATTTTTCGCCACGTATGGCAGGGCGGCGCGGCGGCCGACGATGCGGCGCGGCTGCAGGCGCTGGCCGAGCAACTGGCGCCCGCGCGCGATGCGGCCGGCGACGCGGTGAAGAACGAACTGCGCGCCGCCACCGACGCCGCCCTGGCGGCCGGGGTGTTCGGCGTGCCCAGCTTCGTGGTGGAGGGCCGCCTGTTCTGGGGCTTGGACGCGCTGCCCATGCTGCGCGCCCAGCTGATGGGCGATGCCGCGATCGACGCTGTCTGGGGCGCGGCGGAGCGCGTGGCGCCAGGCCTACCGCGCTGAGGGGTCGGGCCGCCTGCCCGCGGCCGATGCGGGTGCCGGATATATGGAAGCCCCGGCCTGAACGCGCTCCGGCATTCAGGCCGCAAGCCCTTGATGAGCCCCCGGGATCGGTGAAAACCCTGAGAAAAAAAAGGGGTCACAAGGTATTTCAAGCGCATTATCGTAAGCACTTGGTCAGAGCCGAAACCCAGAATCGCACGCCTCACCGCCAAAGCCGGGCGCAGTTTCCAGAGGCCATCAGTGCTGGTTTGTTGCGCCGGGCTCTAGGGGTTTACCCAAGACTTCAGGGGCGATCGGGCAATCATGTCAGTTTGACGAAAGTTAGCGCCAGAACAGTGCGGACATCTTCATTGGCGGAAAGGCCAGCGTGCCGCATGTATCCACCACAGCCACCCTCCATGAAAGAGCGTGGACACCAGGCGAGCAGGGCCATCACGCAGGTGATGGCCATGACGCCAGACCGCCGGGCTTTCGATTTCGGCAGGCGCTGCTGAAATCGACTTGAAAGTTATCGGGCATTATTTTCTAGGAGGGCTGTCATTCAACATCCATGCGATAAATTCACGGGCGAGCCAATCGGCCTGATATTGATTGAATATTAAAGAGGAGCACAGTATGTCGAGAGAAGTTACAGAAAGAGACCACGCCTATTGGCGTGCCAACGTGCGTTTGATTCTGACGTGCCTGGTCATTTGGGCCACGGTGTCCTATGGCTTTGGCATTTTGTTGCGCCCGCTGCTGATGGGCATCAAGGTCGGCGGCGCCGACCTGGGTTTCTGGTTTGCCCAGCAAGGGGCGATCCTCACCTTCCTGGCCTTGGTGTTCTTCTACTCCTGGAGAATGAACCGGCTGGATAAAGAATTCGGCCTGGAGGAGTGAGCATGAGCCAGTTTTGGATCAACTTCATCTTCGTCATCGGCTCGTTCGCGGTTTACACCTGGATCGCGGTGTGGGCCCGCGCCAGAACCACGCGCGAGTTCTATATTGCCGGCGGCGAGGTCAACCCCGTGTTCAACGGCATGGCGACGGCGGCCGACTGGCTGTCGGCGGCCTCGTTCATCTCCGTCGCGGGCCTGATCTCGGTGGGTTACGTCAACTCGTCGTTCATCATGGGCTGGACCGGCGGCTACGTGCTGCTGGCCACCTTGCTGGCCCCCTACCTGCGCCGCTTCGGCGCCTACACCGTGCCTGACTTCGTCGGCAAGCGCTACGCCAGCAAGGGCGCGCGCGTGGTGGCCGTGCTGTGCCTGATCGTCATTTCGCTGACCTACGTGATCGGCCAGATGACCGGCGCCGGCGTGGCCTTCGCGCGCTTCCTGGAGGTCAAGAGCCAGACCGGCCTGATCATCTCTGCCGTGGTGGTGTTCTTCTACGCGGTGATGGGCGGCATGAAGGGCGTGACCTACACGCAGGTGGCGCAGTACGTCGTGCTGATCCTGGCCTTCACCATCCCGGCGGCCTACCTGTCGATGATGATGACCGGCCACTTCCTGCCGCAGACCGGCCTGTTCGGCGAGCACCTGGCCTCTGGCGAGCCGCTGCTGCAGAAGCTCAACGAGACCGTGCGCGACCTGGGCTTCCAGGACTACACCGCCGACGTCAGCAACAAGTGGAACATGTTCCTGTTCACGCTGACGCTGATGGTGGGCACGGCTGGCCTGCCGCACGTGATCATCCGCTTCTTCACCGTGCCGAACATCCAGGACGCACGCTGGTCGGCCGCCTGGGCGCTGGTGTTCATCGCCCTGTTCTACACCACGGTGCCGGCGCTGGCCGCCATGTCGCGCCTGAACCTGATCGAGACGATCTACCCGAACGGCCCCCGCGCAGCCCCGCTGGTGTACGAGGAGCGTCCCGAGTGGGTGAAGAACTGGGAACAGACCGGCCTGTTGAAGTTCGAGGACAAGAACAACGACGGCATGATCCAGTTCTACAACGGCGCCAGCAAGGACCTGACCACCACCGCCGAGTGGGCCAAGACCTGGCAGGGCAACGAGCTGACGGTGAACAACGACATCCTGGTGCTGGCGCTGCCCGAGGTGGCCAACATGCCGGCCTGGCTGATCGGCCTGATGGCGGCGGGCGGCATTGCCGCGGCGCTGTCCACGGCCTCGGGCCTGTTGATGGCGATTTCTTCAGCCATCAGCCACGACTTGCTGAAGAACACCTTGATGCCGCATCTGTCGGAGAAACAGGAGTTGCTGAACGCGCGCATCGCGATGGTCGGCGCCATTCTGATCGCCACCTGGCTGGGCTTGAATCCACCCGGCTTTGCGGCACAGACGGTGGCGCTCGCCTTCGGCATGGCGGCGGCAACGATATTCCCGGCCCTGGTGCTCGGGATCTTCGTCAGCCGCGTCAACCACCTCGGGGCGATTGCCGGGATGCTGGCCGGCGGCCTGGCCACCGTGACCTACATCTTCATGTACCTCGGCTGGTTCTTCATCCCGGGCACCAACACCTACCCGAACACGCCTGAGCACTGGGTCCTGGGCATCTCGCCGCTGTCGGTGGGCTGCATCGGCGCCACGATCAACGTCATCGTGTCGCTCACGGTGTCGATGCTCACGGCCGAGCCGAACGAGGAGATCCGCGACATGGTGCGCCGCGTGCGTTACCCGTGATGCTGGAATAATCCCAGTCAGCTGATTTTTTCGCAGTGCAAAGTGGGCTTTCTTTGAGAGCCCACTTTTTTTCTGGAGTCCTGAACAAATGATCTGGCACCTCGTGGCCGTGTTGATCCTGGGCCTGTGCATGGGCGCCCTGGCCTATGGGCTGAGGCGCCTGTCTCGCAACCGACTGCCCAAGTGGTGGATTCCGGTATTCGCCTTCTTCGGCATGATGGGTTACCTGGCTTTCTACGACTACACCTGGTATGAGTTCAAGCGCGGCCAGCTGCCCGAGGGCAGCGTGGTCATCCGCGAGTACCGGGATGGCGCCTTCTTCAGGCCCTGGAGCTACGTCTACCCCTCGGTCAGCGCCTTCACCGTCTTCGATGGCCAGTACGCCACCCGCATGCAGGACGGTCAGCGCCTGGTGGAGTACTTCGAATACACCTTCCGCAAGGACCCCATCGAAGGGCTGGACCAGCGGAGCTTCGTGCTGAACTGCGCGCGCCTGGAGCGCGTGGGCTTCGACCGCGAAAAGGGCAGCCTGGTGGGCGCGGTGGAGTCGATTCCCGAAGAACACCCCGTCTACCGCCAGGCCTGCCGCTGAGCGCGGCGCGCCCTGCCACTGGGGTTCCCGCGGCTTGCCCCGCGGTTTTTTTTCAGTAGCATGTCAGCGAGCCCTTGGGTGGCGCGCGCTGTCTGGCCGCGCGCTGCATGCGCCGTGATCGTCAGGCTGGAGGAGGACTTCAGGCATGGGGAGAATCAAGCTCGCGGAGCGCCTGCTCGGCCTGTTCGTGCTGGGCTGGCTGCTGCTGAACTTTCCGCTGCTCAGCATCTGGGACCGTGAGGCCTTCCTGTTCGGCTGGCCGCTGCTGCCGCTGGCGGCCTTCGGCATCTGGCTGGGCCTGATCGTGGCGCTGGCGCTGCTGATGGAGTTCGGCGCCGGCAAGGAGCCGGCCGACGACACCCAGGTGCCGCCGGCGCGCCTGCTGGACGACTGAGTGGGTCAGGGGGCGCTGGGCATGCCGCCGGTCCAGTCGATGAGCACGGCGCTGGTGCTGACCGTGTCGCTGGCCTACCTGGCCTTGCTGTTCGTGGTCGCCTACGTGGGCGACCGCCGCGCCGCGCAGGGGCGCTCGCTGATCAACAGCCCCTGGGTCTACGCGCTGTCGCTGGGCGTGTACTGCACCGCCTGGACCTACTTCGGCAGCGTCGGCCGCGCCGCCAGCGGCG
>JAEXBL010000401.1 GCA_023394015.1 Pseudomonadota bacterium
TGGTGGCCGAGATACCCCCCCCCCTGCGGCGGCCTGCGGCCGCCTGCCCCCCGCGGGGGACGCACCCGAGGGCCGGGGGGACCCCGGCCATGGGTGCCTGAGGGGGGCCGGCTTCGCGGCCCGGGGGGGGGGCGACAGGGGTCAACGCAGAGAAAGGACGGGGAAGTCTGGCTTTGCGAACCTCTGCGTTCTCTGCGTCTCTGCGGTGAAGACACGCGTTCAAGCTGCAGATGTTGTTGCAGCGTTGACAGCGATTCAGAATCAAAACAAACGCCCTGAAATTCCTAAATTGGCCATTTTTCCCTTGTGGTGCATAATGGCCTCATTCCTTGTGGCTTTCAGGAGTGACCCATGGCCCACGCCCTGTTTCTCGACGGTTTGCACATCGACGGTCTGGCGCAGTTGCCTCGCACGCCGGCGTCCGACGTCAAGAAGCTCGGCTGGCGCGGCGTGATGCGCACCGTGGGGCGCGAGGGCAAGGTGCTGGTCACCAACCACGACCAGCCCGAGGCGGTGATCCTCTCCACCGACGAATACCAGCGCCTGATGCAGGCCGCCGCCGGCGTCCAGGCGCAGCAGGACGCCGCGCTGGACACCCTGCGCCGCCGCTTCGACGAGCGCCTGTCCACGCTGGCAAGGCCCGATGCCGCCGACCGCCTGCGCGTCGTGTTCGACGCGCCCACGGCCTTGCAGGGCGCCGTGAAGGCGGGCGACAGCCATTGAGGTGCGCCCCGACGCCAAGTGATTGCTCTTTATTTGATGGCTGATCGCGGTGATCTGGCAGGCGCTGCAGCCTGATTGAATACATCAACCATGCGCCCACGCCCCGTGCTCTACGTGCTGGCCGGCGTCAACGGCGCGGGCAAGAGCAGTGTCGGCGGCCACCTGCTCACGCGCGCCGGCCTGGCCTGGTTCAACCCCGACAGCTTCGCCCGCGAGCTGGTGGCCGCCACCGGCATGGACATCACCGCCGCCAACGCCGCCGCCTGGACCGAGGGCATGCGCCGGCTCGACGAGGCCGTCGCCGCCGGCCGCAGCCACGCCTTCGAAACCACCCTCGGCGGCCGCAGCGTGGCCGCGCGCCTGCAGGCCGCGGCGCGCACGCACGAGGTGCTCATCTGGTTCTGCGGCCTCGCCTCGCCCGAGCTGCACCTGGCCCGCGTGCAGGCGCGCGTGGCCGTCGGCGGCCACGACATCCCCGAAGCCAAGATCCGCGAGCGCTGGACGGCGTCGATGGCCAACCTCATCGCCCTGCTGCCGCAACTGGCCGAAGTGCGCGTGTTCGACAACAGCGCCAGCGTGGCGCCGGGCGCGCCGGTGCCCGACCCGGTGCCGGTGGCCGTGATCCGTCGCGGCCGCCTGGTCTGGCCGGCGCCGCACGACACCGCGCAACTGGCGCGCACGCCCGACTGGGCCAAGCCGCTGGTGGAGGCGGCGTGGCCGCCGATGGGTTGAGCTGGCGCCTCGCATAGGCAGTCTTCCCAATGGGAAGCGCCCCAATGGTCACGCGGGCCCGGGCTGCCTAGACTGAAGCCCTGCTGGCGGTCCTGCCTTTGCGGCGCGGCGCGTCATCCCACAAGCACAGCGAGCACACGGAAAGGCATGGGGCCATGACGGCAATTTCAGCTTCGCCCGGATGGACAGGCGCATGGGCCAGCGCAGCCGCGGCGCGGCCGCTGGCGGGGGCGGAGCAGGCGCCGCCTTCGACCCCGGTGGATCTGCGCCGCGGCTACCCGGTGGGCGATGGCCGCTTTGCCGGCGACGTGCGCGGCACGCAGCCGCAAGCCGGGCGCGACCTGCATTTCGCCATGATGGCCAACGACGCCTACCGGTCGAACGCCCAGGGCCCCACCGGCAGCCAGTCCGAGCGCGAGCTGGCCCAGGCCGGCTGGCAGCGGCTGAGGCCGGTGGGCGACCACCTGGTGGATGCGCAAGGGCATCGCATCCCGATCAGCCCGGAGCTGCTGCACGACCCCAAGACCGGCTTCGACGCCGCCATCTACCAGAACGCGCAGGGCCAGTACGTGGTCGCCTACCGCGGCACCGACAGCTGGAGCCTGGGCCAGGGTGGCGACGCCACCACCAATGCGGGCCAGGGCGCGGGGCTGAGGACCGAGCAGTACCAGCAGGCGATCGATCTGGCCCGGCGGGCTGACAAGGTGTTTGGCCCGGGCAACGTCGCCATCACCGGCCACTCGCTCGGCGGCGGCCTGGCCTCTGCCGCCATGCTGGCCGTCGATGCGCCCGGCGTCACCTTCAACGCCGCCGGGCTGAGCGACAACAGCTTGCGCAGCCTGGGCTTTGCCAGCCCGAACGCCGTGCGCAGCGAGCTGGCAGACAGCGGACAGATCCGCCGCTACAACGTGGCGGGCGAACTGCTTACCAATGTTCAACAAGGCACGGCCTTGCCGGACGCCGTGGGCCACGAGCTGCGCATCGCGCCGCCGGCGGGCGGTGGGCGCGATCCCGTCACCCTGCACGGGGGTGGTGGCGACGGCAGCTCCTACGTCGAGGCGCTGCGCGAGAACAGCGCCCAGCGGCCCGCCGGCAACCCGCTGCTGGACCGCACCAGCGAGCACCTGGGCGAGTCGGTGCTCAAGGTGCTGGCTGCCAGCGGCACCCACGCCTGGGGCGCGGCGACGGGGTCGGCGGCGGTGCTGGGGCAGACCGCCCGGGAGATGACCGACGCGGTGCGCGAGGACCTGGTTCAGGGCCGCGTGGCCCAGGGCGCCGGCCGTGTGGCGGGCAGCGCAGCCAACGGCGTGGCCGACGTGGGCGCCGTCGTCTTGCACCGCGGCGCCGACCTGGCGGGCGATGTGCTCATGGAGCAAAGCACCCTGGTGGGCAACGTGCTGCGCAACACCGGCGAGGCCGTTGGTCTGGCCCGGCCCCTGAACGGCGCGGCCGAGGCAGTGGAGCGCGCCGGCTACCGGGCCAACCAGAGGATCGACCAGGCCGGTGCAGCAGCGGCGCGCTGGCTGGACCAGGCGGGGGATGCCGCACAGCAGTTGCTGGACCGGCTGGGTGCCGGTGCCCAGCGTGGCCTGGACCGGGCCGCGGCGGGCGTGGCCTGGGCCGGCCGGCAGGTGGTGGCCGGCGCCCAGTGGGCCGGCTCCCAAGCGGCGAACGGTGTGAAGTGGGCCGCGAACCAGGCCGAGGCCGGCGCGCAGTGGGTCGGTGAGCGCGTGAGCGACGCAGGCCACTGGGTGGGCCGCCGCCTGAACCCCGCCAACTGGTTCTGAGCCGGCGCACCCGCGTCGCTGGTCCGGGCGCCGAGTCGATAGACTGCGCGGCTGATGGCCCACTTTTCGCACCGCCTTGCCGGCCCTACGGCCACGCCGCGCCGGCTGTTGATGGCGTGGCTGGCGGCGCTGGCGCTGCCCGCCTGTGGCCAGCAAGGAGCCGACATGTCCGATGATGCAAAGACCCGCGAGCGCTTCGGCTCGCCGCAGGCCGCGGCCCTGTACGCGGCGGCCGCCAGGGGCGACCTGGAGCGGGCCCGCCAGCTGATGGCCCAGGGTGCGAGCATCAACGCCGCCAACGCCCGCGAGATGACGCTGCTGGAGATCGCCATGCTCGACGGCGACCGCCGCGCCTTCGGCCACTTGCTCGACCTGGGCGCCGACCCGGGCTATCTGGGCGCCCACCGTGACACGCCCATGCATTTCGCGGCGATTCTGGAGAATCCCTACTGGCTCCAGACCCTGCTGCAGCGCGGGGCCTCCACCGAGGTGCGCAACAAGCTGGGCGAGACGCCGCTGTTTTCGGCCCTGGGGCCGAACACCGAGGCCAATGTCCGCCTCCTGCTGGAGGCCGGCGCCGACGTTCATGCCCGCAGCCACGCGCGAGAAACCCTGCTTCACCAGGCGGCGGACATCAACAGCTTTGCCGATGTGCTTCGGCTGCTCGAACTGGGCGTGGACCCCCGGGCCCAGGACGACCTGGGCTACACCTTCCAGCACTCGTTTTTTCAGACCCGCGAAGACCTGCTCAACGACAGCGCCAAGGCGGCCCGCGCCAAGGTGCGCGCCTGGCTGCGCGCGCGCGGCATTCCGGTGGAGGACCAGGGCGCGCGCTAGTGCACGAAGCCCATGCTGCGCTGCTCGCGCACCTCGGGCTTGATGCGGTGCTCGGCCTCGAGCTGCTCCAGGAACTCGTCCACCGAGAACTCGGTGGCCAGGATGTCGGTCTGGCGCTTCACGGCGGCGAAGTCGCCGGGGCACAGTTGCTCCAGCTTCGCCAGCCGCCGGCGCACGTCGGGCGTCATCAGATCGGCGTTTCCGCCCAGCGCCTCGGTGACGAACATCTTCTCGCGCTGCTCGGCCGTCAGTGGCTTGAACCGGATCTTGAAAGTGAAGCGCCGCAGCGCCGCCTGGTCGATGCGCTCCAGCAGGTTGGTGGTGCAGATGAACACGCCGTGGTGGCGCTCCATCTGCTGCAGCATCTCGTTGACCTCGGTCACCTCGTAGCTGCGCTGGGCGCCGCGGCGGTCCAGCAGAAAGCTGTCGGCCTCGTCGAGCAGCAGCACGGCCTTTTCTTGTGCCGCCTCCTCGAACATGGCGGCCATGTTCTGCTCGGTCTCGCCGACGTACTTGCTGACCAGGTCGCTGGCCTGCTTGATGATGAGCGGCTGGTCCATCTGCTGCGCGATGTATTCGCCCAGCGCGGTCTTGCCGGTGCCGGGCGCGCCGTAGAAGCACAGCGCGCCGTGGCCGCGCGCCTTCAGCGCCTCGACGATGCGCGGAATCTCGAAGCGGCTCTCGA
>JAEXBL010000023.1 GCA_023394015.1 Pseudomonadota bacterium
CCTCGCGCACCGGCTCGGGGATCTCGACCTCGCGCTCGGTGGTCACCTCCTGCTCGATCAGCGACATCGGAAACAGCGGCGCCAGGTCGTCGGGGCCGATCGGCTGCATGGTGCCCGGATGCAGCACTGGCGGCAGTGGCTGCGGCAGGTCGGCCTGGATGTTGTACCAAAACTTCGGCATCTGGTTTTCTTGCAGCAGGTACTTGGTGGGGGTCATGGCACGCGTTCTTTCGGTGGAGTGAAGTGAACTAAAGTCGGCCAGTATGCCTGTGCTTTCAAAAGGTTCTCAATGCGGGTTTGGCCGGGTGATCTGATGCGCCGCCTGCGCCACCGCGTGCGCTGGGGCGCGCACCTGCACACGCTGCTGATGCTGGCGGCGGTGCTGCTGGCGGCCCACTTCTGGCAGACGCGCCACGTGCCGCGCGGGGCGGCGCCCGAGTTCAGCGCACTGGCCGTGAGCGCGCAGGACGGCGCCGTGCTGACGCTGGCGCAGTGGCGCGCCGCCCACCCCGGCCAGCCGGTGGCGCTGCACTTCTGGGCCGAGTGGTGCCCGATCTGCAAGCTGGAGGAGCACAGCGTCAGCCGCGTGGCGCGCGACTGGCCGGTGCTGACGGTGGCCATGCGCTCGGGCGACGTGCCGGCGGTGCGGCGCGTGCTGGCGCAGCGCGCCCTGCCCTGGGCCACGGTGGTCGACCCCGACGGCGCCCTGGCCGAGCGCTACGGCTTTCGCGCCGTGCCGGCCTTCGTGGCCATCGGCGCCGACGGCCGCATCCGCGCCACCAGCGTGGGCTACACCAGCGAGCTGGGCATGCGGCTGCGGCTGTGGTGGGCGCGCTGGTGAGGCGTGAACGCAGCCGGCGGCACCCGTCACAACTGGCGACATGTTTGACCCGCGCTTGACGCCGCGCCGGCACGGTGGTCATCGGCCCTGCTTAAAGTCGCTGAGTACACAACCCTTGCTGGAGCCGCGCATGAAAGCCATTACCGCCCCCCTCACCTGCTTGCTCGTCGCCAGTCTGGCCGCCCTGTCCTGGGCCCAGGCCGCCCACGCCGACGAGCGCGTGTGCCGCGGCACCATCGGTGCGCAGCATATCGACGGCGATGTGCGCGTGCCTGCTGGCGCCAGCTGCACGCTGCGCGACACGCGCATCGACGGCAACATCAAGGTCGGTCGCGGCGGCAAGCTGAGCGCCCACGGCGTGCGGGTGGACGGCAACGTGCAGGCCGAAGGCGCCCAGTCGGTGCGCGTGGCCGGCGCCCGGGTGGACGGGAACATCCAGCTCAAGCAAGGCGGCGCAGTGCAGGTGAGCGGCAGCACGGTGGATGGCGACATCCAGGTGCTCAGCAACCGCGGTGCGATCGGCATCCGCAGCAACCGCGTGGACGGCAACCTGCAATGCAAGTCCAACCGCATGGCGCCACAGGGCGGCAGCAACCGGGTCAGGGGCAACCGCGAAGACCAGTGCGCGGGCTTGTGATGCCGGTGATGGCAGACCGACCGATACCCGCAACCCCCTGAGCGCAGCCCGCGACCGCGGCACCTCCTGACGCCGCTCAGACCTCAGGCGCGAGGTGCTCGCCCCACTCGTACAGCACCTCCAGCAGGCCCTGCGTGCGTTCGTCGTCGTGGGCTTCGGCCAGGGCGTCGATGCGGTCGAAGAAGGCCTGCAGCGTGAGCGCGCCGCCCTCGCCGTCGATCAGGCGCGCCGCGCGGTGCTCGGCCCAGCGGGCGCGCTCGGCATCGTTCAGCGTGTCTTCAAAATTGCGCGCGCGGTAGCGCCACAGCAGCTCGGCCAGGCGCGGGTCGTCGAAGCCGGTGCGGGCCAGGGCCAGCTCGGCGGGCGACAAGCGCAGCAGGTCGTTCAGCCGGCGCCGGTCGGCGTTGCCGACGAAGCCGCCGTACAGGTCCTCGTCCACGTCCAGCGGCTCGGCGCCGGCCGGGCGCGCATAGACGGCCGGCCACAGCGCACTCAGGTCGGGCAGCGCGCGCAGGCGCTCGAAGTGGCGCTCGGCCAGCGCCAGGTCGATGCCGTGGCGCGTGGCCTGGGCCTCGCTCAGGGTGCGCAGGTTGGCGATGACGATGGGCGACTTGTTCAGGTGCACGCCCTTGATGGCGAGGCGCGCCACGCCTTCCGGCAGCTCGGCCGTGGGGGTGAACAGGCGCTCGCGGATCTGCTCGGGCTTGAGGTCGGCCAGCTCGGCGGGGTCGGCCGACAAGTCCCAGGCCAGCAGCTCGTTCTTGTTGATCGGGTGCATGGCCAGCGGCGCCATCACCGCCAGAAAGCCGCGCGCGGCACCGAACATGCCGCTGATGTGCAGGAAGGGGCGCGCGTCCTGCAGCGTGGTGGGCAGGCGCAGCTCCTGCGCCACGCGCTCCTTCTTGTGCAGCGACAGGCAGAAGTCGAACAGCCTGGGGTTGGTCTGCCGCAGCAGCCGCGCCAGCGCCAGGGTGGCGCGCACGTCGGACAGCGCATCGTGCGCGGCCTCGTGCGCCAGGCCGTTGGCGGCGCTCAGATTTTCCAGGCGAAAGCTGGGCAGGCCGTCGTCGCCCAGCGGCCATTCGATGCCTTCGGGCCGCAGCGCATAGGCGCAGCGCGCCACGTCCAGCAGGTCCCAGCGGCCGCAGCCGTTCTGCCACTCGCGCGCGTAGGGGTCGCGCAAGTTGCGCCACAGCAGAAAGCGCGTCACCTCGTCGTCGAAACGGATCGAGTTGTAGCCCACGCCGATGGTGCCCGGCTCGGCCAGGGCGTCGTGGATGCGCTGGGCGAACTGGTGCTCGGGCACGCCCTTGGCCAGGCATTCCTGCGGGGTGATGCCGGTGATCAGGCAGCTCTCGGGCTCGGGCAGCACGTCGAGCGCCGGCTGGCAGTACAGCATCAGCGGCGCGCCGACCTCGTTCAGCTGGGCGTCGGTGCGCACGGCGGCAAACTGGGCCGGCCGGTCGCGCCGCGGCCGGGCGCCAAAGGTTTCGTAGTCGTGCCAGAGAAAGGTGGGTGCGGCCATGGTCCGAGCATAACCAGCGCGCGTGGCGCGGCTGCCGGAGTTGGTGCGGCCGACATGAAAAAACCCGCGCGAAGGCGGGCTCGTGGTTGCGGCGAAAAGGCCTGAAAGGTCGGGGGCGCCGGGCGGTTCTGCGCGAGCAGCCGCCCCAAGGACGGCCGGTCGCGCACCCCGTCAATCGGCGGCGATCTCCTCTTCCGGCTCGGCGGGCTCGGCGCCGCGGGCGCGCTCGCGCTTGGGCAGCGGGGTGATGTCGAGCAGCACCTCGTCCTTGTCGTCCAGGTCCACCGTCAGGCGCCCGCCGTCGGTCAGGCGGCCGAACAGCAGTTCGTCGGCCAGCGCCTTGCGGATCATGTCCTGGATCAGGCGCTGCATGGGGCGCGCGCCCATCAGCGGATCGAAGCCCTTCTTGGCCAGCAGCTTGCGCAGCTTGTCGGTGAAGGTGACCTCGACCTTCTTCTCGGCCAGTTGCTGCTCGAGCTGCAGCAGGAACTTGTCGACCACGCGCAGGATGACCTGCTCGTCCAGCGGCTTGAAGCTGACGATGGCGTCCAGCCGGTTGCGGAACTCGGGCGTGAAAAGGCGCTTGATGTCGGCCATCTCGTCGCCCGCCTGGCGCTGCGTGGTGAAGCCGATGGTGGCCTTGTTCATGGTCTCGGCGCCCGCGTTGGTCGTCATGATGATGATGACGTTGCGGAAGTCGGCCTTGCGCCCGTTGTTGTCGGTCAGCGTGCCGTGGTCCATCACCTGCAGCAGCACGTTGAAGATGTCGGGGTGCGCCTTCTCGATCTCGTCGAGCAGCAGCACGCAGTGCGGCTTCTTGGTGACGGCCTCGGTCAGCAGGCCGCCCTGGTCGAACCCGACGTAGCCCGGCGGCGCGCCGATCAGGCGGCTGACGGCATGGCGCTCCATGTACTCCGACATGTCGAAGCGGATCAGCTCCACGCCCATGATGTAGGCCAGCTGCTTGGCGGCCTCGGTCTTGCCGACGCCGGTGGGGCCGCTGAACAAAAAGCTGCCGATCGGCTTGTCGCCCTTGCCGAGGCCGGAGCGCGCCATCTTGACCGAGGCGGCCAGCACCTCGAGGGCCTTGTCCTGGCCGAACACCACGCTTTTGAGGTCGCGCTCCAGCGTCTGCAGCTTGCTGCGGTCGTCGTGGCTGACGCTGGCCGGCGGGATGCGGGCGATCTTGGCCACGATCTCCTCGATGTCGCCCTTGCCGATGGTCTTCTTGCGCTTGCTGGCCAGGGCGATGCGCTGCGCCGCGCCAGCCTCGTCGATGACGTCGATGGCCTTGTCGGGCAGGTGGCGGTCGGTGATGTACTTGGCCGACAGCTCGGCCGCGGCCTGCAGCGCGGCCAGCGCGTACTTCACGTTGTGGTGCTCCTCGAAGCGGCTCTTGAGCCCTTTCAGGATGTCGACCGTCTCCGGCACCGTGGGCTCGACCACGTCCACTTTCTGGAAGCGCCGCGACAGCGCCGCGTCCTTCTCGAAGATGCCGCGGTATTCGGTGAAGGTGGTGGCGCCGATGCACTTGAGCTGGCCCGACGACAGCGCCGGCTTCAGCAGGTTGCTGGCGTCCAGCGTGCCGCCCGAGGCCGCGCCGGCACCGATCAACGTGTGGATCTCGTCGATGAACAGGATGGCGTTGGGCTTGTCCTTGAGGTTCTTCAGCACGCCCTTGAGGCGCTGCTCGAAGTCGCCGCGGTACTTGGTGCCGGCCAGCAGCGCGCCCATGTCGAGCGCGTAGACGGTGGCGTCTTCCAGCACCTCGGGCACCGTGCCCTCGGTGATGCGCCAGGCCAGGCCCTCGGCGATCGCGGTCTTGCCGACGCCGGCCTCGCCCACCAGCAGCGGGTTGTTCTTGCGCCGGCGGCACAGGATCTGGATGGTGCGCTCGACCTCGTAGTCGCGCCCGATCAGCGGGTCGATCTTGCCGTCCTTGGCCTGCTGGTTGAGGTTGACGGTGAACTGCTCCAGCGGCGAGGCCTTCTCGCTCTTCTCGCCGCCTTCGCTCTCGCCCTCGGCGGCGCCGGGCTGGCCTTCGGCCGGCTTGCCGGTCTCGGGCGGGTCACTCTTGCGGATGCCGTGGGCGATGAAGTTGACCACGTCCAGGCGCGTCACGCCCTGCTGGTGCAGGTAATAGACGGCGTGTGAATCCTTCTCGCCGAAGATCGCCACCAGCACATTGGCGCCGGTGACTTCCTTCTTGCCGTTGCCGGTCGACTGCACGTGCATGATGGCGCGCTGGATCACGCGCTGGAAACCCAGCGTGGGCTGGGTGTCGACGTCGTCCGTGCCCGCCACCTGGGGCGTGTTGTCCTTGATGAAGTTGGTGAGCGACTTGCGCAAGTCGTCGATGTTGGCCGAGCAGGCGCGCAGCACCTCGGCGGCGCTGGGATTGTCCAGCAGCGCCAGCAGCAGGTGCTCGACGGTGATGAATTCATGGCGCTGCTGTCGGGCCTCGACGAAGGCCATGTGGAGGCTGACTTCCAGTTCCTGGGCAATCATGGTGTGTTTCCTTTAGCGCCTCTAGCTTAACAACGGTGCCGAGGCTTCGACAGACACAGTTGGGGGAAGTTCGGTGATATTCAACGCCATGATGCGCGCCCTGGGCAGACCGGGTAAACCTCAATCGACCGGTTCGCTCAGGCATTGCAGCGGGTGGCCGGCCTCGCGCGCGGCGTCCATCACCTGGTCCACCTTGGTGGCGGCCACGTCGCGCGAATACACGCCGCACACGCCTTTGCCGTCCAGGTGGATCTTGAGCATGATCTGGGTCGCCGTTTCGCGGTCCTTGCCGAAGAACTCCTGGATCACCACGACCACGAACTCCATGGGCGTGAAGTCGTCGTTCAGCATCACCACCTGGTACATCTGCGGCGGCTTGGTCTTTTGCGGCACGCGCTCGAGCACCACGCTGTCGCCGCCGTCGGGCTGCTGCACGGGCACCAGGGGGCCGGGGGTTGTGGGTGGCTTCTTGGGGGTGGTGGTCGCCATGAAATTCATTCTATCGGGCCGCCTGAAAGCCGGTGGCGCGCGGCCCGCAAAGCCGGTAGGTGGGGCTGCCGGGGCCGATCGCAAGCCCGCAAAGTGAGCAGGCGCCCACCGGCCAGGCCCTCGCGCGGCGGGCCCTTTGGTTGACAAGCGCGAAGTTGTTACAGCACACTCGGGCGGCAAGGATGGAAGTCATAGTAGAAGGAGACCCCCGATGCCCATTGGAAAAGTCAAGTGGTTCAACGACCTCAAAGGGTTTGGATTCATCGAGCCGGAAGGCGGCGGACCGGACGTGTTCGCGCACTTCTCGGCCATCGACATGGACGGCTTCAAGACACTGAAGGAAGGCGCCCGCGTGAGCTACGAGGTGGACCAGGGCCCCAAGGGCCTGCTGGCGCTGAAGATCCGCACCGAGCCGGAGGGCGATGGCATGGCCGGGGCCCAGCCGCCCGCCGCCCCCGCCGGTGAACAGGTGCTGCGGCCGAACTGAAAAGCCGCGCCGGCACCCAGCAAAAAGCCCGGGCCATGCCCGGGCTTTTTCGTGGCCGCGGCGCCCGCGAAGGGCGCCGGCTCCGCCTTACATGTGCTCGATCATCACCTGGCCGAAGCCCGAGCAGCTGACCTGGGTGGCGCCTTCCATCAGCCGCGCGAAGTCGTAGGTGACCTTCTTGCTCTGGATGGCGCCTTCCATGCTGCTGATGATCAGGTCGGCCGCCTCGGTCCAGCCCATGTGGCGCAGCATCATCTCGGCGCTGAGGATCTCGCTGCCGGGGTTGACGTAGTCCTTGCCGGCGTACTTGGGCGCCGTGCCGTGCGTGGCCTCGAAGCAGGCCACGCTGTCGCTCAGGTTGGCGCCAGGGGCGATGCCGATGCCGCCCACCTGCGCCGCCAGCGCGTCGCTGATGTAGTCGCCGTTCAGGTTCAGCGTGGCGATCACGCTGTATTCGGCCGGGCGCAGCAGGATCTGCTGCAGGAAGGCGTCGGCGATGGCGTCCTTGATGATGATCTCGCGGCCGGTCTTGGGGTTCTTGAACTTGCACCACGGGCCGCCGTCCATCAGCTCGGCGCCGAACTCGCGCTGCGCCAGGGCGTAGCCCCAGTCGCGAAAGCCGCCCTCGGTGTACTTCATGATGTTGCCCTTGTGCACCAGGGTGACGCTGGGCTTGTCGTTGTCGATGGCGTACTGGATGGCCTTGCGCACCAGGCGCTCGGTGCCCTCGATGGACACCGGCTTGACGCCGATGCCCGA
>JAEXBL010000077.1 GCA_023394015.1 Pseudomonadota bacterium
CCGGGCAGGCGGTGCACGTGGCTGCCGTCCACGCCCTCGGCCGCCAGCAGCGCCAGCAGGGCCGC
The DNA here is from genome assembly GCA_023394015.1 of Pseudomonadota bacterium. Lineage (GTDB taxonomy): Bacteria > Pseudomonadota > Gammaproteobacteria > Burkholderiales > Burkholderiaceae_C > Ottowia. The sequence goes on from JAEXBL010000077.1 coordinate 66, forward strand.
GCCGGCGGCGTCGTCGCCGCAGCCGATCAGCGCCTGCACCTGGGCGCCCAGCCGCTGCAGGCCAATGGCCACGTTCAGGCCCTTGCCGCCGGCCTCCATCTGGAACTGCGTGGCTTGCAGGGTTTCGCCCGGCAGCGGCAGGCGCGCCACCTGCCAGCAGCAGGCCTGCACGTGGTTGCCCAGCACGAACACGCGCGTGCGGGGGGGAATGAGCGGGTCGTCGGTCATGCCGGTGCGCAGGGGGTAGAAGCGCCGTCAAGGCGCCACCACCCGATCACACAACGGCGCGGCCTTCTCGTCAACAACAGGCAGGGGAGAAAAGCGCCCCGGACGCCCCGGGGCGGGCGGCCGCCGACCTCAGCACGCGGACAACGCGCGCGGTCAGGGCTGGCGGCTCAAAGCCCGCCGAAGTCGCGCAGCTCGGCCAGCGGCGGAAAGCGCCCCGCGCGCTTGTCCTTCATCGCCGTCACCGCCTCGCGCACGTGGGCGTTGCTCCAGATCGCGGCCTGCATCCAGCCCATCTGGTGCAGCGCGTCCTGCACGCCGTGGTCGCGCGTGTAGTGGATGACCTGCTTGGTGCCCCAGATGGCCACCGGCGGCTTGGCGGCGATCTCCCTGGCGCACTGCATGGCGGCGGCCAGGCAGGCCTCGGGCGTGTCGAACACGGCGTTGACCAGCCCGTATTCGCGCGCCTGCGCGGCCGGCAGGCGGCGGCCGGTGTAGGCCAGCTCCTTCACCACCGCCAGCGGCACCAGCTTGGGCAGGCGCTGCAGCGTGCCCACGTCGGCCACCATGCCGATGTTGATCTCCTGGATGCAGAAGAAGGCGTCCTGCGTGGCGTAGCGGATGCAGGCCGCGGTGACCAGGTCCACCGCGCCGCCGATGCAGCCACCCTGGATGGCGACGATGACCGGGATGCGCAGCGTCTCCAGCTTGGTGAAGGTGGCCTGCAGACCGGCCAGCACGTCGGCGATGGCCGCGCGGCCCTCGGGGCTGGCGTCGTCCATCTGGATGCTGCCGCTGAACACCTCCAGCGCCATGCCGGCCGAGAAATGCTTGCCGGTGCTGGACATCACCAGCACGCGCGCTTCATTGTTCTTGTGCAGGCTGGTGAGCACCTGGTCCAGCTCGCGCCAGAAGGTGGGGCCCATGGTGTTCATGGCCTCCGGGCGGTTGAGCACCAGGTGGGCGACGTGGTCGGTGATGCTGAGTTGAAAGCAGGTGAGGGCAGGGGTGTTCATGCGCGCAATGTAGCGGATGGGCGGGCGCCCGGTCAGTCGCGCCTGGGACGGTCCACCTCCGGCACCCGAGCTCAGAAGGTGTGAATGAATTCCGCGTGCCCGAAAGGGGTGCCCAAACTCGTCCGATCAAGGCGCAAAGATGACCTCGCTGCGCTCGATGACCGCGCTCTGGCGAGCGCATGACAAATGACAAAACGCATCGTTCTACCCGGCGCCTTGGCCATTTGTCATGGCGCGTAAGCGCCGGTCATCGAGCGCAGCGAGGTCATGTGCTTCATACGCCGGGACAGGCGGCTATGGCGAATTCGTTCACACCCTCTCAGAACAGACTGCCCGTCGCGGCTTCCTGCGGGGTGCGCGCGCGCGCGAGGTGGGCGGTGCTTTCGGGCAGGTTGGCACTGCGCGCCAGCGAGCCCACCCGCACCCCCAGCAGCCGCAGCCGGCGCGACAGATCGACGCGCTTGAGGCACTGTCCGGCCACCTGGCGGATGCGGCGCGCGTCGCTGGTGTGCTCGGCCACGGTCTGGTCGCGGGTGACGATCTGGAAATCGTCGAAGCGCAGCTTGATGCCGATGGTGCGACCCACGTAGCCTTTGCGCTGCAGGTCGGCCGCCACCGCCTGGGCGAGGCGGGTGAAGATGCGGCCCAGCTCGGCGCGGTCGTGCACGGCGTGCAGGTCGCGCTCGAAGGTGGTTTCGCGGCTCATGCTGACAGGTTCGCTCTCGGTCAGCACCGGGCGCTCGTCGCGGCCATGGGCGGCGTCGTGCAGCCAGGCGCCGTAGCGCTGGCCGAACTGCGCCATCAGCCAGGTGCGCTCGCGCGCGGCCAGCTCGCCGATGGTGCGGATGCCGTGGCCCAGCAGCTTGGCGTTGGCCTTGGGGCCGACGCCGTTGATCTTGCGGCAGGGCAGGGGCCAGATCAGCTTTTCGAGGTCGGCGGCGTGCACGATGCTGATGCCGTTGGGCTTGTTGAATTCGCTGGCCATCTTGGCCAGCAGCTTGTTGGGCGCCACGCCGATCGAGCAGGTCAGGCCCGTGGCGTCGAAGATGCTTTTCTGGATCAGCCGCGCCAGCACGCGCCCGCCCTCGCGCTGGCCGCCGGGCACGTCGGTGAAGTCGATGTAGACCTCGTCGATGCCGCGGTCTTCCATCACCGGGGCGATGTCTAGGATGACGCGCTTGAAGGCGCGCGAGCAGCGCCGGTACTCGTCGAAGTCGGCCGGCAGCAGAATCGCCTGCGGGCACAGGCGCGCCGCCTTCATCAGCCCCATGGCCGAGCCGATGCCGAACGGCCGCGCCGCGTAGCTGGCGGTGGTGATCACGCCGCGGCCCACGTAGTCCTTGAGGCGCGGAAAGAAATCGACCGGAATCTCGGCCAGGTCGGCCGCCGTCCACCCGCGCTCGGGGCGCTCGCGGTTCAGGCGCGCAATCAGTTCGTCTTCGCGCCGCCGCCCGCCGCCGATCACCATCGGCAGCCCTTTCAGCTGCGGGTAGCGCAGCCACTCCACCGACGCATAGAAGGCGTCCATGTCGAGGTGCGCGATGCGGCGGGGCAGGGGGGAGGTCACGCCACCGAGTTTAGAAGGCGGAGGCCCAGCCCCAACGCCCCGCGCGGGCGGGGCGTTGGGCGGGTGGGGAGAGCGCTCAGGCGCCGGCCGGCAGCACCGTGCCCACGCACTCGCCAAAGCCGATGCGCGCCGCCCCGTCGCGCTGGCACCAGCCGCGCAGGATGACGGTGTCGCCGTCTTCCAGCCAGGTGCGGCTTTCGCCATTAGGCAATTGGATCGGGTGCTTGCCGCCGGTGGTCAGCTCGATCAGGGCGCAGGCCTGGTCCAGCGTGGGGCCGCTCAGGGTGCCGGTGCCCAGCAGGTCGCCGGGCTGCAGGTTGCAGCCGTTCACGGTGTGGTGCGCCACCATTTGCGCGGCGGTCCAGTAGGCATGGCGGTAGTTGGTCTGCGTCAAGCGCACGGGCGGCGCACCGGCTTGGCGCATCTTGGGGGTCAGGATCAGCGCCTCCAGCTCGATGTCGAGCCCGCCCTGCGCGCTGTTGATATCGCTGCTCAGGTAGGGCAGCGGCTGCGGGTCGTCGGCCGGGTGGCTGAAGGGCGCGCGAAAAGGTGCCAGCGCCTCCATGGTCACCACCCACGGCGAGAGGGTGGAGGCGAAGTTCTTGGCCAGGAAGGGGCCCAGCGGCTGGTACTCCCAGGGCTGGATGTCGCGCGCCGACCAGTCGTTGAACAGCACCAGGCCGAAGATGTGGTCTTCGGCCTCGGTGATGGGGATCGGTTCGCCGAGCGCGTTGGCGCGGCCGACGAACACGCCCATCTCCAGTTCGATGTCCATGCGGGCGCTGGCCTTGAGCACCGGCGCGTCGGCGTCGGGCGGCTTGACCTGGCCCTTGGGCCGCCGGAAGGCCTGGCCCGACACGCCGATGCTGGACGAGCGGCCGTGGTAGCCGATCGGCACCCACTTGTAGTTGGGCAGCGGCGGGTTGTCGGGGCGGAACTGCTTGCCGATGTTGGTGGCGTGGTGCACCGAGGTGTAGAAGTCGGTGTAATCGCCGATGCGCGCCGGCAGCGTGTATTCGGCCTGTGATTGCGGCACCAGGCAGGCCTGCAGCGCCGCCTCCTGCGGCGATCCGGTCTGCAAGGCTTGCGAGAGCGCCTGGCGCAGCCGCGACAGGGGCTTGGGCCCCAGGCCCATCAGGTGGTTGAGGGTGGACTCGGCCGCCGCCTGCGCGGGCGCCAGTGCCTCGCCGCTGAACACGCCGGCCTGCACGGCGGCGGCCATGTCCACGATCTGATCGCCGATCGCCACGCCGCCGCGCCAGGCCTCAGCGCTGCCCTGGCGGCGGAAGATGGCCAGCGGCAGGTTCTGGATCGGAAAGTCGGTGCGGCCGTCGTTGGCGGAGGCGACCCAGCTGGTCAGGGCGGGGTCGTGCGTGGGGTTCAGTGCGGGCATCGGTGTCCTCGGCGTGGGTGGCTGATGGTGGTTGATGGCGGATTTCGCCGTCGAGCATAGCCCAGGGGCGGGTGCTGCGCAGGCCGGGGCCGAGGCCGGCGCGGGGAGCGTCAGCCGCCGTGCATCGGGCCGTCGATGCCGCCGTCGGGCGGGCAGCCCGCGGCGTCATCGCATTCGGGGCGCGAGGCCGCCACGAACTCGCCCCGCTGGACGTCGAACAGGTGCACCTCGCCGTCCTCGATCACGTAGTGCCAGCCGTGCAGGGTGAGGCGCCCCTGCGCCACGCGGCGGCGCACCATGGGGTAGTCCATCAGGCGCTTGAGCTGCAGCACCACGGCGCGCTGCTCGCTGCGGCGCAAGGCCTCGGGGCAGCACTGCACGGGCAGCACGGCCTCGCGGCCCAGCTCCAGCCAGCGGCGCAGGTTCTGCGCCTCGGGGGCGACCTCGCCATACAGCGCCTTGATGGCCCCGCAGTGGCTGTGGCCGCAGACCACGATGCGGCTGACGTTGAGGCTGAGCACCGCGAACTCGATCGCCGCGGCCGTGCCGTGGTAGCCGTAGGAGCCGTCGTAGGGCGGCACGAACGCGCCCACGTTGCGCACCAGAAACAGCTCGCCCGGCTGCGCGCCGGTGAGCAGGTAGGGCACGAGCCGCGAGTCGGAGCAGCCGATGAACAGGGTGCTCGGCCGCTGGCCCTGGTCCACCAGGGTCTGGAAGTGCTCCCGGTACTGGGGAAAGGCATCCAGGTGGAAGCGGCGCAGGCGCTCCAGCAGCTCGTCCACGGGCATGCGGCTGGCCCTTTGGCGCTACTGCACCAGGGGACTGGTGGCGGTGTCGAGCTGCACGCCCTCGACCCGGGCGCGCCCGGCCAGCAGCTGCAGGTACTGGCGCAGCGCGTTCACCCAGGCCTGCTGGCGCAGCAGCAGCGCCACGCTGGCGCGCACCTCGTCAAAGTCCACCGGGCGGCCGGCCTGGCGCTCGCACACCTGCACCACGTGCAGGCCGAAGCGGCTGTGCACCAGGCGGGCGAGCACGCCGACCTCCTGCGAGCCGAAGACCTCGCGCGCGATCTCGGGTGCGCAGTCGGCCCGCGTGAGCCAGCCCAGCGCGCCGCCGTGCTGGCCGCTGGGGCAGTTGGACCACTGGGCCGCCGCTTCGGCAAAGCGGGTGCCGCCGTCATCGGTGCAGCGCAGCTCCAGCAGCAGGGCCTCGGCGCGCTGGCGCAGGCGCTGCACGTCCACGCCGGGCGTGACGGCGAACAGCACGTGGCGCAGGCGCACGCGCTCGTCCCGCGGCGCGGGGTGGGCGGCGTGGTAGCGACGGCAGGCGGCTTCGGACGGCTCGGGCACCTGCAGCGCGGCATCGAGCAGTTGCTCGATGGCCTGCGCGGCCTCGGCGCTGATGGCGCCGTCCAGGCCCGGCGCGTCGCTGCGCGCCAGCAAGCCTTCGCGCTGCGCCTGCTGGCGCAGCAGCTCGGTGCAGGCGCGCTGGCGCAGGGCCTCGGGCGGCAGGGCCTGGCCCTCGGCGTGCAGGGCCACGCCGTTGATGCGGGCCACGGGGGCGGCCTGGGCGGTGCTGGGGTTCATGGGGGGCTCCGGGTGGCGCGGGCTTTCACAGGGCATGGGGCTTGCCCGGGCGGTCGTGGCCGGCGGGCAGGTTCAGGCGGCGCGCGCGCGCCAGCTGGTAGGGCCGCACGATGTAGGCCAGCGTGCCGAAGCCGCTCCACACATGGACCAGGCGGGTGAAGGGAAACACCAGGAACATGGTCATGCCCAGCACCATGTGGGCCTTGAACACCCAGCCGACGCCGGCCAGCAGCTCCACGGCGCCGCCGCGGAAGGTGACGATGCGCTGTGCCCATTCGGCCAGCAGCAGCATCATGGAGCCGTCCAGGTGCTGCGCCGACAGGGCGATGGTGGCCAGGCCCAGCGCCAGCTGTACCCACAGCAGCCACAGCAGCAGCACGTCGCGGGGGCGGCTGGTGGCGCGGATGCGCGCATCCGCCAGGCGGCGGTGCAGCAGCAGCGTCACGCCGACGAAGGCCAGCACGCCGGCGATGCCGCCGCTGACCATGGCCATGAGCTGCTTGGCGCCGGCGCTGATGAAGGGCTCGTACACGAAGTGCGGGGTGAGCATGCCCACGCTGTGCCCGAAGAACAGGAACAGCACGCCGATGTGGAACAGGTTGCTGCCCCAGCGCAGGCTGCCCGTGCGCAGCAGCTGCGAGGAGTCGCTCTTCCACGTGTACTGGTCGCGGTCGAAGCGCATCCAGCTGCCGATGAAGAACACGGCCAAGCAGATGTAGGGGTAGATGCCGAACAGCAGGGTGTCGATCCAGGCGGTCATGTGGAGGCTCCTTGGTCAGGGCGGGCGCCGGCGTGGCGCACGAAGTGCAGGGGCTGTGGCGCGCCCGGCCGGGCCAGGCCCAGGGTGGTGCACCCCCCAAAA
>JAEXBL010000080.1 GCA_023394015.1 Pseudomonadota bacterium
GCGTGGTGCTGCGCGCGCCCGAGGGCACGCCGGTCAAGGTGGTGGCGCCCGGCACCGTGGTCTACGCCGATTGGCTGCGCGGTTTCGGCAACCTCATCATTGTGGATCATGGGCAGCAGTACCTGACCGTCTATGCTTACACCCAAAGCCTGCTCAAGCGGGTGGGAGATTCGGTGACGGGTGGCGACACGATCGCCACGGTCGGCGCAACCGGCGGCCAAGTGGAATCCGGCCTATACTTTGAAATTCGCCATCGCGGCGCGCCTGTCGATCCAGCCCAGTGGCTGGCGCAGTAAGCGCCGTCGGCAAATGCGTGTCGTTGGCAATTATGTGTCGTTGGTAGAAAACCGGTGGTAAATACCAAACCCCAACCCATCGGCGAAAACACAATTCGGGAAGTGTGCATGGGCACTCGTAAGTTTCGCGGTTTCGGTCTGATTGCCATCGGTGCGGTGGCTGGTGTGTTGCTCAGCGTGGGCGTGACGGCAGTCGCGCAGCGCGGCAGTCCCCTGCCTCTGGACGAGCTCAGGCAACTGAGCAACGTATTTGCCGCCATCAAGAACAACTACGTCGAGGCCGTCGACGACAAGACCCTGATCGACAATGCCATCTCCGGCATGGTGTCGAACCTGGACCCCCACTCCGCCTACCTGGATGCCGACGCGTTCCGCGAAATGCAGACGGCCACGCAGGGCGAGTTCGGCGGGCTGGGCATCGAGGTCGGCGCCGAGGACGGCTTCGTCAAGGTGATCTCGCCCATCGAGGACACGCCCGCCGCGCGCGCCGGCGTGATGGCCGGCGACCTCATCATCAAGATCGACGACACGCCCACCAAGGGCATGACGCTCAACGACGCGGTCAAGCTGATGCGCGGCGCGCCCAAGTCGCCGATCACGCTGACCATCATGCGCGCCGACCGTCCGCAGCCCATCGTGCTGAAGATCGTGCGCGACATCATCAAGGTGCGCAGCGTGCGCAGCAAGATGCTGGACAACGGCGTGGGCTACGTGCGCATCGCCCAGTTCCAGGAAAAGACCGGCGCGGACCTGGCCAAGCAGCTCAAGGACCTGGGCGCCAAGGAAGCTCCCAAGGGCCTGGTGCTGGACCTGCGCAATGACCCGGGCGGCCTGCTGACCAGCGCCATCGGCGGGGCCGGCGCCTTCCTGCCGCCCGATGCGCTGGTGGTGTCCACCGACGGCCGCACGCCCGACGCGCGCCACAAGTACCTGGCCACCCCGTCCGAGTACGCCCGCGGCGAAAGCAACTACCTGGCCGGCCTGCCGGCCTGGACCAAGAAGGTGCCGATGGTGGTGCTGGTCAACGTCGGTTCGGCCTCGGCTTCCGAGATCGTGGCCGGCGCGCTGCAGGACCACAAGCGCGCCAAGGTCCTGGGCAACCGCAGCTTCGGCAAGGGCTCGGTGCAGGTGATCCTGCCGCTGTCGGAAACCACCGCGGTCAAGCTCACCACCTCGCGCTACTTCACGCCCAGCGGCCGCTCGATCCAGGCCACCGGCATCGAGCCCGACTACGTCGTGGCCGACACCGCCGACGGCGACCTGTTCCGCCTGCCGCGCGAAGCCGATCTGCAGCGCCACCTGTCGAACCAGCAGACGGCCAACGAAGTGAAATCCAACGCCGACCAGGACAACGTCGACGTGCCGGCCAAGGTGTTCGAATTCGGCGGCAAGGACGACTTCCAGCTGCAGCAGGCGCTGAACCTGCTGGCCGGCAAGCCGGTGCAGAAGGGTTCGGCCCGCGCCCAGGCCAAGGCCGATTCCAAGCCCGGCGTGGGCGCCGCCCAGCGCATGACGATCACGCCGACCGGAGTCGAGCCCGTCAAGACCAAATGAACGACGAGCAACTGCTGCGCTACGCCCGCCACATCCTGCTCGACGAGCTGGGCATAGAAGGGCAGGAAAAACTGCTGGCGGCGCGTGTGCTCATCGTGGGGGCGGGCGGACTGGGTTCGCCTGCCGCGCTCTACCTGGCCACCGCCGGCGTGGGCGACATCACCCTGGCCGACGACGACGTCGTCGAGCTCAGCAACCTGCAGCGCTAGATCCTGCACACCAACGCCAGCGTCGGCCGCCGCAAGGCCGAGTCCGGGCGCGACATGCTGGCGGCCTTCAATCCGCAGACGCGGGTCCCCGCCCGCGTCGAGCGGCTCGCGGGCCAGGCCCTGTCGGCCGCGGTGGCGCAGGCCGACCTGGTGCTGGACTGCACCGACAACTTCACTACCCGCCACGCCATCAACCGCGCCTGCGTCCAGCACCGCAAGCCGCTGGTGTCCGGGGCCGCGATCCGCTTCGACGGCCAGGTCAGCGTCTACGACCTGCGCGACGACGACGCGCCCTGCTACCACTGCCTGTTTCCCGAAGCCGACGACGTCGAAGAGGCCAATTGCGCCACCATGGGCGTGTTCGCGCCGGTGGTGGGCATCATCGGCAGCATGCAGGCCGCGGAAGCCCTCAAGCTGCTGTCCGGCGTGGGCGAGAGCCTGTCGGGGCGGCTGCTGTGGCTGGACGTGCGCACCATGCAATGGCGCAGCGTCAACGTGCAGCGCGATCCGGAGTGCGCCGTCTGCGGCCATCGCGGGCGCTGAACCGGCCCGGGTATTGAACCCGCGGACAATACTAAAGGCGTCACAGACCTGCTATAACGCCAGCCTGCCCATCTGAAACCGGATGGACGTGGCCAGGGACGTGACAGCGTGGATACTGCACTGAAGTTCAGCTTGCCCAGATGGCGCCTGACGCGCTGGCTCACGCATTCCGGGCACGATACGCCGGCGGACATCCGCGCGGCGCTGATCGCCAGCCTGTTCGGCACGCTGCCGATCTTCGCCGGCGGCGTCATCAACACCCTGATGATCTCGGGCGTGGTCGCCTGGCGGCGTCCCGAGCCGCTGTACCTGTCCTGGCTGGCGATGGAAGTCCTGCTGGCCGTGGTCCGCGTGACCGTGCTGCGCTCCGCGCTGAAGGCCGCGCCCCGCGGCGGCAACACCCATACCGACATCTACATCCTGCTGGCCCTGCTGTGGGCCTTCAGCGTGGGCTACGGCGTCTTCGTCACCTTCCTCAACGGCGACTGGCTGGCCGCCACGCTGGCCGGGGTGTCCTGCGGCGCCATGGCCGGCGGCATCTGCTTTCGCAACTACGGCGCGCCGCGGCTGGTCGGCGCCATGATCTTCCTCAGCCTGGGGCCGATGTGCCTGGGCGCGCTGTTTACGGGCGAATACGTTACCGCCATCGTGTTCATCC
>JAEXBL010000110.1 GCA_023394015.1 Pseudomonadota bacterium
CCTTCGGCGTGCAGGCCATGCGCAACGCGCTGGAGCGGGCCATGGGCCGCTGCGGGCGCCATGCGCGTGCCCACGCGCGGCCGGTGGCCAGCAAGCCGGCGCCGCAGCCGGCGCCCCAGCCGCTGGCGGTGCCGCCGAAGGCGCCGGTGACCACGGCGTTCAGCACCTCGGCCTTCGGCATCACCGAGGTGCCAGCCGCCTCGCGCGCCCGCCCGGCCGAGGCGCTGCCGCAGATCGGCGAGGGCAGCCTCGGCCTCGAGGCCTTCGCCGCCTGCATCGAAACCTCGCCCTACCCGAGCTGCCGCGCCGGCCTGCGCAACCTGGTCGCGCACCTGCAGGCGGGCACGGCGGTCGAGCTGAGCCTGACGCTGATCAACGGCCTGGTGTGCCATCCCGCCCAGGGCTGGGCGGCCACCAACACCCCGCCGTCGGTGCTGCGCATGGTGTGCCAGAGCCGGGCGCTGACCCGGCACGTGAGCCTGAACCCACTGCCGGCGGAGGCCGATGCGCGCGCACGCGTCGAGCGGCGCGGCATGGCCGTGCACCCGCTGGGCGAGATGCTGCACCTGCTGGCGCGCCTGGCCGACTGCCGCCTGCCGGGCTGAATCTCGTCGAGTGAACCGCCCGCAGCGCCTTCAGGCGCCCGGGTGGAAGGGCTTGCCCAGCGAGGCCGGCATGTTGACGCGGATCCAGGTCGGGTTGCGCGAGATCAGCGCCAGCACCACGACGGTGGCCAGGTAGGGCAGCATGGTCAGGAACTGGCTGGGCAGCTGCACGCCCTGGCCCTGCAGGTGGAACTGCAGCATGGTCACGCCGCCGAACAGGTAGGCGCCCAGCAGCACGCGCGCCGGCCGCCAGGTGGCAAACGTCGTCAGCGCCAGCGCGATCCAGCCCTTGCCGGCCACCATGCCCTCCACCCACAGCGGCGTGTAGATCACCGACAGGTAGGCCCCCGCCAGCCCGCACAGCGCGCCGCCGAACACCACCGCCGCCAGCCGGATGCGGCGCACGGGGTAGCCCAGCGCGTGGGCCGACTCGGGCGCTTCGCCCACCGAGCGCAGCACCAGCCCGCCGCGCGTGCGGTACATGAACCAGATCAGCCCCGCCGCCAGCAGCATGGCGCCATAGACCAGCGGGTGGTGCCTGAACAGGGCCGGCCCGAGCACCGGCACATCGCCCAGGCCCAGCCAGCTGAACCGCGGCCGGTCCGGCAGCCGCGCCTGCACGTAGCCGATGCCCACGAAGGCCGAAAAGCCCACGCCGAACAGGCTCAGCGCCAGCCCGGTGGCGTACTGGTTGGTGTTGAGCCAGATCACCAGCCAGCCGAAGACGGCCGCCAGCAGCGCGCCCGCCGCCGCCCCGGCGGCAAAGCCGGCCCAGTCGCTGCCGCTGTGCACCACGGCGGCAAAGCCGGCGATGGCGGCGCACAGCATCATGCCTTCGGCGCCCAGGTTGACGATGCCGGCCTTCTCGTTGATCAAGAGGCCCAGCGCCGCCAGCGCCAGCACGGTGCCGGCGTTCAGCGTGGCGGCGAACAGCAGGGCGTAGGTGTCCATCTCAAATGCAATGACCGATGACGAATGACGGTGGCTGCGCCGACCCATGACCAATGACCGGCGCTGCTGGGATCGTCGGCCCTTTGCCATTGGTCATCGAAGCCGCGCCAGTGGCGAAGTCATTCGTCATTGGTCATTCCCCCAGCGCACCCGGTAGTTCACCAGCGTGTCGCAGGCCAGCAGGGTGAACAGCAGCAGCCCCTGGAACACGCCGGTCAGCGACTTGGGCAGGCCCAGGCGGGACTGCGCCAGCTCGCCGCCGATGTAGAACATGCTCATCAGGATCGCTGCCAGCACCATGCCGAAGGGGTGCAGCCGCCCGACGAAGGCCACGATGATGGCGGCAAAGCCGTAGCCGGCCGGCACGTAGGGCGTCAGTTGGCCCAGCGGCCCCGCCACCTCCAGCGCGCCGGCCAGGCCGGCGGTGCCGCCGGAAATCAAGAGCGCCGTCCACAGCGCGCGGCGCGACGAAAAGCCCGCGTAGCGCGCCGCCGCCGGCGCCAGCCCGCCCACCTGCTGGGCAAAGCCGGAGCGTGTGCGAAACAGGTACACCCACAGCAGCGCCGCGCCGCCCAGCGCCAGCAGCGCGCCCAGGTTGACGCGCGAGCCGGCCATCAGGCGCGGGATCTGCGTCACCTTCTCGAAGGTGCGCGTCTGCGGAAAGTTGTAGCCGGCCGGGTCCTTCCACGGCCCGTAGACCAGGTAGCCCAGCACCTGGATCGCCACGTAGACCAACATCAGGCTGACCAGGATCTCGCCGGCGTTGAAGCGGTCGCGCAGAAAGGCCGTGATGCCGGCCCACGCCATGCCGCCCAGCACGCCGGCCAGCAGCACGGCGGCGACGATCCAGCGGCCGGTGTCGGGCCCGGCCAGCAGCGCCATGCCGCCGGCGGTGATGGCGCCGATGACGAACTGCCCCTCGGCGCCGATGTTCCACACGTTGGAGCGAAAGCACACCGCCAGCCCGAGCGCGATCAGCAGCAGCGGCGTGGCCTTCACGCCCAGCTCGCCCAGCGCGTAGGCGGACTTGACCGGCTCCCAGAAGAACACCTGCAGCCCGCGCACCGGGTCCTTGCCCATCAGGCTGAACAGCAGCACGCCGATGCCGACCGTGATCGCCAGCGCCAGCAGCGGCGAGGCCCAGGTCCAGGCGCGCGAGGGGGCGGGGCGGGGCTCAAGCCGCAGCATGGTCTAACTCCATTTCTTGCAGGTGCTGCTGCACCTCGCCATGCCACAGCCCGCTCATCCACTCGCCGATCAGCTCCACCGTGGCCTGCGCGCGCTCGATGGCGGGCGACAAGCGGCCCTTGGCCATCACCTGCAGGCGATCGCACAGCTCGAACAGCTCGTCCAGCTCCTCGCTCACCACCAGCACCGCGCAGCCGGCGCCGGCCAGGGCCAGGAGCTCGGCGCGGATCTGCGCCGCCGCGCCCACGTCCACGCCCCAGGTCGGCTGCGAGACGATCAGCAGCTTCGGCGCCGCGTCGATCTCGCGCCCCATGATGAACTTCTGCAGGTTGCCGCCCGAGAGCGATCTGGCCGGCGCCTGCGGCCCCGCCGTCTTGACCTTGAAGCGCTCGATGATGCCCGCCGCCTGCGCGCGCAAGGCGCCCACGCGCAGCCAGCCCCCGGGGCCCACGGCCTCGCGCCGGGTCAGCAGCAGGTTGTGCGCCAGGCTCATCTCGGGCACGGCGCCTCTGCCCAGGCGCTCCTCGGGCACGAAGTGCAGGCCCAGCGCGCGGCGGTGGCCGGGCGAGCGCTGGCCAGCCGGCTGGCCTGCTATGGCTATCGAAGCTGCCGGCGCCCGCCGGTCCTCGCCCGACAGCGCCAGCAGCAGCTCGCGCTGGCCGTTGCCGGAAACCCCGGCAATGCCCAGCACCTCGCCCGCGCGCACCTGCAGCGAGACATCGACCAGGTCGACGCCGAAGGGCGAATCGCGCTTCAGGTCCAGCCGCTGCACCTGCAGCACCACCGCGCCCGGCTGGCGATCGGGCCGGGCCAGCTCGGGCGGCTCGGCGCCGATCATCAGACGGCTCAAACTGGCGTTGCTTTCCTCGCGCGGGTCGCACACGCCGGTCACGCGGCCGCCGCGCATCACCGTGCAGGCGCTGCACAGGGCGCGAATCTCGTGCAGCTTGTGGCTGATGTAGAGGATGCTGCAGCCTTCGGCCGCGAGCTGGCGCAGGGTGACGAACAGCTTGTCCACCGCCTGTGGCGTGAGCACCGAGGTCGGCTCGTCCAAGATCAGCAGCTTCGGGTTGCCCAGCAGCGCGCGGATGATCTCCACCCGCTGCATCTCGCCCACGCTCAGGGAGTGCACCGGGCGCGCCGGGTCGATGTCCAGGCCGTAGGTGGCGGCGGTCCGGGTGATGCGCTGCGTCACCTCGGCCAGCGTCAACGCCTTGTCCAGGCCCAGCCACACGTTCTCGGCCACGGAAAGCGTCTCGAACAGGCTGAAGTGCTGGAACACCATGGCGATGCCCAGCGCGCGCGCCTGCTGCGGGCTGCGAATCGCTACCTGCTGGCCGTCGAATTGGATCTCGCCGGCGTCGGGCTTCACCGCGCCGTAGATGATCTTCATCAGCGTGCTCTTGCCGGCGCCGTTCTCGCCCAGCACGGCGTGGATCTCGCCCGGCTGCACGCTGAGCGACACCTCGTCGTTGGCCACCACGCCGGGGTAGCGCTTGGTGATGCCGGTGAGCTGCAGGCGGGCGGGCATGGCGTGGTGTGGCTGGTCAAACAGACCGTTTGGGGCTGTGCATTCGGCGCGGGCAGCTATGGAAAAAGGAGTGATGTAACAGATCGTGCGCGCCCGCGCGTGGTCACGCAATGTAGCACCGCTGGCGCGTGCTTCAGCCCCGGGCGGCGGCGTCCTGCAGCACCGCCATGGCCTCGTCTTGCAGCACGCCGCCCGTCACCGGCACCGGCGGCTGGGCACTGCCCAGCAGCTCGGCGCAGCGCGCCGGCAGCAGCGGGCCGCCCAGCAGCTCGGCCATGTCGGGCTGCGGCGCGGCCCACACCACGCGGCCCACGCCGGCCCAGTACATGGCGCCGGCGCACATGGCGCAGGGTTCGCCGCTGGCGTACACGGTGGCGCCTTGCAGCGCGGCGGCGCCCAACTGGCGGGCGGCTTCGCGCACCAGCACCATCTCGGCGTGGGCGGTGCAGTCCTGCGCCGTGTGTTGGCGGTTGCGCTCGGTCAGCAGCACCTGGCCGGCGGGCGAGACCAGGGTGGCGCCGTAGGGCATGTCGCCCGCGTCCAGTGCCTGGCGCGAGGCGGCGATGGCCAGGCGCATGGGGGGCAGGTCGGCGTCGGTGGCGGTCATGGCGGCTCCTTTGAGTGCGTGAACGGATGCCGGCAAGCGTAGCCCACATCCCTGGCCGCGGGGCGGGTTCAGCCGGCGGGGCTGCCGCGCACGGCATTTGGCGCCATACTGCCGCGCATGAGCTCCACCGCCCTGCGCCTTCTGCTTGGCCGCCAGCCGCACACGCTGGCCGGCGTGCCGCCCGACCGCACGCTGCTGGAGCTGCTGCGCGAAGACCTGCACTGCACCGCGGTGAAGGAAGGCTGCGCCAGCGGCGACTGCGGCGCCTGCACCGTGGCGCTGGCCGAGGCCGGCGAGGACGGCCGGCTGCACTGGCGCGCCATCAACAGCTGCATCCGCCTGGCGCACAGCGTGCAGGGCATGGCCGTGTTCACCGCCGAGCACATTGCCGGCCCCGGCGGCACGCTGCACCCGGCGCAGCAGGCGATGGTGGAGTGCCACGGCTCGCAATGCGGCTTCTGCACGCCGGGTTTCGTGATGAGCCTGTTCACGCTGCACCGGCACATCAATGGGGCGGCGGTGTCGCGCGACCAGGCGCTGCATGCGCTGTCGGGCAACCTGTGCCGCTGCACCGGCTACCGGCCGATCCTGGATGCCGCGCAGACCATGCACCACTGGCCCGAGGTGCCGCTGGACGAAGCCGAGTTGCTACAACAATTGAAGCTGCTCGCGTTGGATGGACACGCACTACCGGCCGATTGGGCTGATGGTTTCTACGCGCTGCCCGCCACGCTGGCCGAGCTGCTGGCGCTGCGCGCGGCGCACCCGCAGGCGCTGATCGCCGCCGGCACCACCGACGTTGGCCTGTGGATCACCAAGCAGCACCGGCGCTTTGCGCAGATCATTGACGTGACGCGCGTGGCCGAGCTGCGGCGCATCGAGCGCGGCGCGCAGGCGCTCTCCATCGGCGCCGCCGTGCCCTTGACCGAAGCCTTCGCCGCCCTGGCGCAGGATCGACCGCAGTTGGGCACCTTCTTCGACCGCTTTGCCGGCCTGCCGGTGCGCGCCAGCGGCACGCTGGGCGGCAACGTGGCCAACGGCTCGCCCATCGGCGACAGCATGCCGCTGCTCATCGCCCTGGGCGCCACGCTGGTGCTGGCCAGCCCGCGCGGCGAGCGCGCGCTGCCCATCGAGGACTTCTACCTGGCCTACCGCCAGACCGCGCTGGCGCCCGACGAGGTGCTGGCGCGCATCGAAGTGCCTTGGCCCACGGCGCAGGAGTGGCTCAGCGCCGACAAGATCAGCAAGCGCTTCGAGGACGACATCTCCGCCGTCTGCCTGGCGGTGGCGCTGCAGGTGCAGGACGGCGTGATCCGCAGCGCCCGCATCGGCGCCGGCGGCGTGGCGGCGGTGCCGGCGCGTGCTGTCCAGACCGAAGCGGCGCTCGCAGGCCAGCCCTGCGCTGAAGCCACCTTCGATGCCGCCGCCGCGGTGCTGCAGGCCGAGTTCGAGCCGCTCAGCGACATGCGCGCCTCGGCCGCCTACCGCCGCGCCGTGCTGGGCAATCTGCTGCGCCGGGCCTGGGCACGGTCGCAGCCCGGCGCGCCCACGCTGGAGGCGCTGGCCGCGCTTTCCCTGGAGCCATCGACATGAGCACACACCAGCCCACGCCGCTGCCCGGCCAGGAGCCGCCGGTGCAAGACCCCGACCCGTTCGCGCCGCCCGCCCCGGTGGATGAGCCCGGCACGCCGCCGCTGCCACGCCGCGACCCCGGCGGCGAGCCGCCCGTGCAAGACCCCGAGCCCCGGCCATGAACGACCGGCCCGCGCTGCCCGCC
>JAEXBL010000168.1 GCA_023394015.1 Pseudomonadota bacterium
GGGTGTCGTCGGTCAGCAGCACCTGGCCGGGCTCGGCCTGCGCCGCCACGGGGCTGGGCAGGTGGATGGCCACGCCGTGCGCACCGCCGCCGCGCCGGTCGCCGGCCTCGGTGGGGTCGGAGGCCACCTTGCCGGTGTGCACGCCGATGCGCAGCGCCAGCGGCGTGGCGCCGCCCTCGCCCGGGGCGGCCAGGCGCAGCATGCGCACCGCCGCCAGGCAAGCCTGCTCGGCGTGCTGCTCCAGCGCCCGCGGCACGCCGAACAGCGCCATGATGCCGTCGCCCAGGGTGCGCAGCACCGTGCCGCCGTGCTGGCCAACCACGGCGACCATGCGCTCGATGGCGGGCTGCAACTGCCGCATGGCCTGCTCGGGGCCCAGCTCGGCGATCTGCCGCGTGGAATCGACGATGTCGGCGAACAGAATGGTGGCGGTCTTGACCTCGCCCCAGTCGGTGGCCGACGGCCCCAGCGCCTGGCCGCAGCCGGCGCAGAAGCGGTCGCTGTGGCGGCAGGCCGCACCGCACTGGGTACAGAAGCGCCGGCCGGGCACGACTCAACCTCCGGGCGCCAGGGGGCGCCTGTGTGCAGCTGCTGCAAAAGCGGACGAGGTGGCGCGCGGCACGGACATGCGCCGCATGCTAACGGCAAAGCCTGACAGGGCTAACGCGGTCCACGCCTCTCGTCATACACCCAACGGTGTAGGCGGCGGTTGGCGTATCCCCACGGATGGGCAGCGAGGACTTACCGGCGCCCGTCCCTCAAGCGCAGCCAGCCATCAAGTCTTCACCACCGCGTCGGCAGGCTCTTGAGCAGCACCAGCCGACGTTCGCGCAGCTCGACGTAGCCGCCGGTTTCCAGGTCCTTCAGCAGCCGGCTGACCATCTCGCGCGAGCAGGCCAGGTGGTGGGCGATCTGCTGGTGTGTCAGGCGTTCGGTCAGGCTGCGGTGGCCCTGCGCGTCGGGCGGGCCAGCGAGCTGGTCGAGCAGGCGGGTGAGGCGCCCGTACACGTCGATCAGCGCCACGCTGCGCGCGTTTTCGGTGGCCAGGCGGGCGCGGCGGATCAGGCGCGCCATCAGCTCCAGCGCAAAGCCGGGCTGCTCGGCGATGTAGGCCAGCAGCTCGTCGCGGGCGATGACGGCGCAGACGGTGGGCTCGGCCGCCTCCACGCTGGCCGAGCGCGGGCCGCCGTCGAGCGACATCTCGCCCACGTATTCGCCGGGGCCGTACAGGCCGAGCGTCAGCTCCTTGCCGCCGGCATCGGCCACGAAGGCGCGCAGCCGGCCGCTGCGCACGATGAACAGCGTGTCGCCGCGGTCGCCTTCCTGGATGATGAGCGCGCCGCGCCGGTAGCGCCGCTCGCTGCCACGCCGCGCCAGCGCCTCGACATGGGCCGAGGCGGCATCGGCCGGCGGCAGGCCGGCCGGCGCTGAGGGTGAAGCTGCATCACGCGCGGGAGGCATCCCCCCATCATACGAACTGGAACCCCGCCGAGGCTGGCTGCCGCGGTGCGCAGCCATCGCCGCGCAGCGCCGGCACCACCGGCGGTAGCGCCAGCACGCGCTGCACCAGCTGGCGGATGCCGTTGGCGCCGGTCTTGTCGCGCAGCGAGCGCACCTGGGTGCGCACGGTGGATTCGGCCACGCCGTGCTGCACGGCGATCTCGTCCACCTCGCGGCCGTCGCACAGGGCGCGCAGCACCGATTCCTCGGTGGGCGTCAGGCCGTGCTCGCTGGCGTACATCTGCAGCGCCAGGTTGTCGCCCACGCGCTGGCGCGCCATGACCAGCAACACGCTGCCGCGGGCATCTTCCAGCGCGTGCGTCAGCGGGATCACGGCCACCGGCAGCGTGTGCTCGCCGTGCGTGAGGTACAGCAGGCGCCGGCGACCGCACAGCGCGCCACGCACCGCCGCCATGAGCTGCTGGCCCAGCGCCGAGGTGGCGCCGCTGATGGGCTCGCCAATGGCGCCGCCCAGCAGCCGGCCGCAGGCCAGCTCGTGCCGGGCCAGGTGGTTGGCGTGCAGTACCTGGCCGTCCGCGTCAACCAGCACCAGCCCGTAGTCGATCTCATCCAGCAGCCGCAGCAGAAAGCTGGGGTGCAGGTCGTCGGCCTTTTCGGTCTTGACGGGGTGGCGGGCTCTCTCCCTGATGGCAGCGACAGCGTCCATGGTGTCCTCCTGTTCCTTGCAATGCATGCAGGCCAGTGTAGGAACGCGCACCCACGGCGTCAGTGAACGGACGCACCGGCGCTTTGTGATCCATTCACATTTTTGGAAGGCGCCGCGCAGTGCGATCAGCCGCGCACGAAGGGGTTGTGCCGGCGCTCGTCGCCGAAGCTGCTTTCGGGGCCGTGGCCGGGGATGAACACGGTGTCGTCGCCCATCGGCCACAGCCGCTCGCGGATGCTGGCGACAAGCTGCGCCTGGTTGCCGCCCGGAAAGTCGGTGCGGCCGATGCTGCCGGCAAACAGCACGTCGCCGACAAAGGCGCGCCCGGCCTCGGGCGCATGGAACACCACGTGCCCCGGCGTGTGGCCGGGACAGTGGCGCACGTTCAGCGTGCACTGGCCGACCTGCACCGTGTCGCCATCGTGCAGCCAGCGCGTGGGCGTGAAGCCCGCCGCCTGCGGAAAGCCGAACATGCGCCCCTGTTCGGCCATGCCGTCGATCCAGAACTGGTCGCCCGGGTGCGGGCCGATGATGGGCAGGCCCAGCCGCTGGCTCAGCTCGGCCGTGCCGCCGGCGTGGTCGATGTGGGCGTGGGTGAGCCAGATCTGCTTGAGATTCACGCCCAGCTCGCGCACCGCCGCCTCGATGCGCGGCAGGTCGCCGCCGGGGTCGATGACGGCGGCGTCCCGGGTGGCATCGCACCAGACGATGGAGCAGTTCTGCTGGAACGGGGTGACGGGAACGGTGTGGTAGCGGAAGGTGGTGGTCATGGCTTGCAGATGCAGTCGCGCGCCGCTTAGTCAAGCCAGGCGCCAGGCACGGGCGCGCCGCTTGAGCGCAGCGGTAGGCAGGCGGCGTCAGCCACCGCCCCAGGGCGAGAACGCGTAATCGATGGTGATGGGCGCGTGGTCGCTGAACTTCTGGTCCTTGTAGATCGACGCCGTGCGCGCCTGGTGCGCGATGGCCGGCGTGGCCAGGTGGTAGTCCAGCCGCCAGCCCACGTTCTTGGCGTAGGCCTGGCCGCGGTTGCTCCACCAAGTGTAGGACTCGCCGGTGGTCTCGGGGTGCAGGTGGCGGTACACGTCCACCAGTTGCAGCTCGTCGATGACCTTGCTGACCCAGGCGCGCTCCTCGGGCAGAAAGCCGCTGTTCTTCTGGTTGCTCTTCCAGTTCTTCAGGTCGATCTCCTGGTGCGCCACGTTGACGTCGCCGCACAGCACGAACTCGCGCTCGGCCTTCAGGCGCTGCAGCACCGGGTAGAACTCGGCCAGGAAGCGGTACTTGGCCTCCTGCCGCGCCGGGCCGGACGAGCCGCTGGGAAAGTAGCAGCTGATGACGGAGAACTTCTGCGACGGCGTGTCGAAGCGCGCCTCCAGGTAGCGCCCTTCCTCGTCGAACTCGGGCGAGCCGTAGCCGGCGATCACCTCGCTGGGCTCGTGCCGCGTGTAGAGGCCCACGCCCGAATAGCCCTTTTTCACCGTCGCCAGGTGAAAGTGCCCGCGCATGCCGGCCAGGATCTCAAAGCGGCCCTCGATGTCGGGCATCTGGGCCTTGATCTCCTGCACGCAAATACAATCCGGCGCATGCGCCTCCAGCCAGGCCTCCACGCCCTTGGTGGCGGCGGAGCGGATGCCATTGAGGTTGAGGCTGGTGAGCTTGAACAAGGGGGTTTCTCCAATGAACGCACCACAAGCGGCCAGCGGCGAGCGCGACCGGCTGGCGCAGGATTTCGTGCAATTCGCCATCGAAAGCGGCGTGCTGCGCTTCGGCGAATTCAAGACCAAGGCGGGGCGGCTGTCGCCCTACTTCTTCAACGCCGGCCTGTTCGACGACGGCGCCAAACTGGGCCGGCTGGCGCAATTCTATGCGCGGGCGCTCTTGGGCTCGGGCATCGAGTTCGACGTCATCTTCGGCCCCGCCTACAAGGGCATTCCGCTGGGCGCGGCGGTGGCGGTGGAGCTGGCGCGCCTGGGCGTGAACAAGCCCTTTGCCTACAACCGCAAGGAGGCCAAGGACCACGGCGAAGGCGGCGTGCTGGTGGGCGCGCCGCTCAAGGGCCGGGTGCTGATCGTCGACGACGTGATCTCCGCCGGCACCGCGGTGCGCGAGTCGATCGCGCTGATTCGCGCCGCCGGCGCCACGCCGCACGCGGTGGCCATCGCCCTTGACCGGCAGGAGAAGGCCACCGAGGATGGGCGCGACGTTTCCTGGTCGGCCGTGCAATATGTCCGCGATTCGCTGGGCCTGAAGGTGTGCGCCATCGCCCAGTTGGCCCATTTATTGCAGCACCTGTCGCAGACTGACAATTTTTATACGCACTTTGAAGCCGTGTCGGCCTACCGGGCGCGCTACGGCGTTGATGGAGAGTCATGAAGGTTTCAGCTTGTCGACTTGGACTGCGCGCGCTGCCGGCCCTGGGCCTGGCGGCGACGGCCTTGCTGGGCGGCCTGCCGGCCTGGGCACAGGCCGGAAAGCAGGGCGGCACGGGCCGCATCTACACCTGCATCGATGCCAATGGGCGGCGCCTGACCTCCGACCGGCCGATTCTGTCGTGCATCGACCGCGAGCAGCGCGTGCTCAGCAGCAGCGGCACCACGCTGCGCGTGATCCAGCCGGCGCAGACGGCCGCCGAGCGCGAGGCGCAGGCGGCCCGCGAGCGCCAGGCCGCCATCGAGCGCCAGCGCGCGCAGAACATCATCCGGCGCGACCAGGCGCTGATCACCCGCTACCCCGACCAGGCCGCGCACGACGCCGCGCGCAAGGAGGCGCTGGCGCAGTCGCAATCGGTGGTCGACGCGGCCGAGCAGCGCCTGGCCGAACTGGCCGTCGAGCGCAAGGCGCTGGACGACGAGATGGAGTTCTACAAGAAGGACCCGTCCAAGGCGCCGGCCAAGGTGCGCCGCGGCATCGAGGACAACGCGCAGTCGGTGGCCATGCAGCAGCGCGCCATCGCCGGCCAGCAGGAAGAGCGCCAGCGCATCAACGCCCGCTTCGACGAAGAAGCGGCACGCCTGCAGCAGCTGTGGCGGGCCAAGGCCGAGCACGCGGCCGGCCGCTGATTGCCGGCCGAGCCCGCGTTCAACGCTGGCGCAACACGCGGGCCATCAATCCGCCAGCCGGGCGCGCAGCAACTCGTTCACCAGCGCCGGGTTGGCCTTGCCCTTGCTGGCCTTCATCACCTGGCCGACCAGGGCGTTGAAGGCCTTGTCCTTGCCGGCCTTGAACTGCGCCACGTTGTCGGGGTTGGCGGCGATCACCGCGTCCACCATCTGCTCCAGCGCGCCGGTGTCCTGCATCTGCTTCAAGCCCTTGGCGTCGATGACGGCATCGACCTCGCTGCCCTCGCCCGACCACAGAGCCTCGAACACCTGGCGCGCGGCGGCGTTGCTGATGGTGCCGTCCTGGATGCGGCCGATGAGCTGACCCAGCTGCGAGGCCGATACCTTGCTCGACTCGATGCCGATCTCCTCGGCGTTCAGCCGGCGCGAGATCTCGCCCATGATCCAGTTGCTGGCCAGCTTGGGCTGGCCGCTGGCCCGGGCCGCCGCCTCGAAGTAGGCGCCCATGGCCGGCGACTGCGTGAGCGTGGTGGCGTCGTACTCGGGCAGGCCGTAGTCGGCCACGAAGCGTTCGGCCATCCTGCGCGGCAGCTCGGGCATCTGCGCCCGCGTTTCCTCGATCCACTGCGCCGAGATGCACAGCGGCGGCAGGTCGGGGTCGGGGAAGTAGCGGTAGTCGGCCGAGTCTTCCTTGCTGCGCATGGCGCGCGTCTCGCCGGTGTCGGGGTCGAACAGCACGGTGGCCTGCTCGATCGGGCGACCGTCCTCCAACTGCTCGATCTGCCAGCGGATCTCGTAGTCGATCGCCTGCTGCATGAAGCGGAAGCTGTTCAGGTTCTTGATCTCGCGCCGCGTGCCCAGCGGCGCCCCGGGCTTGCGCACGCTGACGTTGGCGTCGCAGCGGAAGCTGCCTTCCTGCATGTTGCCGTCGCACACGCCGATCCAGGTGACGATCTTGTGCAGTTCCTTCGCATACGCCACGGCCTCGGCGCTGCTGCGCATGTCGGGCTCGGTGACGATTTCCAAGAGCGGCGTGCCGGCGCGGTTCAGGTCGATGCCGCTCATGCCGTGGTAGTCCTCGTGCAGCGACTTGCCGGCGTCTTCCTCCAGGTGGGCGCGCACCAGGCGCACGGTCTTTTTCTGGTCACCAACGAAGAACGTCACCTCGCCGCCCTGCACCACCGGAATCTCGAACTGGCTGATCTGGTAGCCCTTGGGCAGGTCGGGGTAGAAGTAGTTCTTGCGCGCGAAGATGCTGCGCGGCGCGATGTGCGAGCCCAGCGCCAGACCCAGCTTGATGGCGCACTGCACCGCCGCGCGGTTCATCACCGGCAGCGTGCCGGGCAGCGCCAGGTCGACCGCGCTGGCCTGGGTGTTGGGCGCGGCGCCGAAGGCGGTGCTGGCGCGGCTGAAGATCTTGCTGTGCGTCTGCAACTGGGCGTGCGTTTCGAAGCCGATGACGACTTCGTAGCCCTGGATGAGTTGGCTCATGTCAATAACCTTGGGGCTTCTGCTGGTGCCAGTCGGTGGCCTGCTGCAACTGGTGCGCCACGTTCAGCAGCCGGCCTTCCTGCAGGTAGTTGCCGATCAATTGCAAGCCTACCGGCATGCCGTGGGCGCCAAAGCCGGCCGGCACGCTCATGGCCGGCAGGCCGGCCAGCGAGGCCGACAGGGTGTAGATGTCGGCCAGGTAGTCGGCCAGCGGGTCGTTGTCGGCGGCACCGATGGCGCGCGCCACCGTGGGCGCCACGGGGCCAGCGATGACGTCGCATTGCGCGAAGGCGCGTTGCAGGTCGTCGGCGATCATGCGGCGGATTTTCTGCGCCTGCAGGTAGTAGGCGTCGTAGTAGCCGTGTGAGAGGACATAGGTGCCGGTGATGATGCGGCGCTTGACCTCCTCGCCAAAGCCTTCGGCACGGCTCTTGCAGTACATGTCGATCAGGTCGGTGTGATCGGCGGCGCGGTGGCCGTAGCGCACGCCGTCGAAGCGCGACAGGTTGGAGCTGGCCTCGGCCGGCGCGATGATGTAGTAGACCGGAATCGACAGCTCGGTACGCGGCAGCGAGATCTCCACCCGCGTGGCGCCCAGCTTCTGCAGCTCGGTGAGCGCCGCCTCGACGGCGGCGCGCACGTCGGCCGCCAGGCCCTCGCCCATGAATTCGCGCGGCACGCCGACGCGCAAGCCATCCAGCCGCTGGTTCAGCCCGCGCGTGAAGTCCTCCGTAGGCACGTCGAGCGAGGTGGAGTCGCGGTCCAGGTCCGGCCCGCTCATGTGCGACAGCAGCAGCGCGCAGTCTTCGGCGCTGCGCGCCATCGGCCCGGCCTGGTCGAAGCTGGAGGCGTAGGCGATCGCACCGTGGCGCGACACGCGGCCATAGGTGGGTTTGAGGCCCGTGAGGCCGCAAAAGCTGGACGGCTGGCGGATCGAGCCGCCGGTGTCGGTGCCGGTGGCGGCCGGCGTCAGGCGCGCGGCCACGGCGGCGGCGCTGCCGCCCGAGGAGCCGCCGGGAATGCGCGTCGGGTCCCAGGGGTTGTGCGCCTGACCGAAGGCCGAGGTTTCGTTGCCCGAACCCATGGCGAATTCGTCGCAGTTGAGCTTGCCCAGGCACACCATGCCGGCCTCGGCCAGCTGCCGCGTGACCGTGCTCTCGAACGGCGAGCGGTAACCGGCCAGCATTTTCGAGCCGGCGGTGGTGGGGAAGTCGGTGGTGACGAACACGTCCTTGTGCGCCACCGGCACGCCGGCCAGGGGCGGCGCGTCGCCGGCGGCCAGGCGCGCATCGGCGGCGCGGGCCTGGGCCAGGGTCACCTCCTCGTCCTGCGCCACGAAGGCGCCGAGCGCGGCGTGGGTCTGGGCGCGGGCCAGGAAGTGCTGCGCCACCTCGACGGCGGACACTTCGCGCACGCGCAGGCGAGTGGCGAGTTGCGCCACGGTCAGGTCATGGAGCGCGCTCATGCGTCAGCGGCCTCCGAGAAGTCGGTTGTCATGAATGGGTCCTGTTGTCTTGGGCCGCCCGAACTCGCCGTGCAGATCCCCATGCTCTTGCCATGCGGCTCATTCGGCAGCCTCCGAAAAGTCTTGCTTCATCATGTCGCCTGGGTGGTCGGCTGCTTGATCGAATTCGCCGTGTCGATCCCCGCCTGCGGCGGGGCCCCTCGCCATGCGGCTCATTCGGCAGCCTCCGAAAAGTCCTGCTTCATCCTGTCGCCTGGGGGGTCGGCTGCTTGATCGAACTCGCCGTGTCGATCCCCGCCTGCGGCGGGGCCCCTCGCCATGCGGCTCATTCGATCACTTTCGGTACCAGGTACAGCCCGTCCTCGACGGCCGGGGCGCTGCGCTGGTGGGCGGCGCGCTGGTCGGGCTCGCTGGCGACGTCGTCGCGCAGGCGCAGCTGCACGTCCTGGATGGCGGCAATGGGCTGGGTAAGCGGCTCCACGCCGCTGGTGTCGACGGCGGTCATGGCCTCGACGATGCGGAAGAAATCGTTCAGCCGGCTGCGCATGCGCTCGGTTTCGTCGGCACTCAGTTCGAGCCGCGCCAGGTGCGCAATGCGCCCGATGTCGTCAGATGTCAAAGCCATGGAAGAAGCCCCTGGAAACCAGGTGTCGATGTGAACTTTCAGCCTCACCTCGCCGCAGGGCGCGGCAGGGCGATGCGTTATTATCCCGCCTTTGGCGCAACGGCCCTGAAAGCGGCCGCATCTGCACGAAAACACGCTTAATTCGCATCGAATCACGAGGCTGCGGCGCCTGGTGCTCGCCAGCAAGCCCGTCAAAGGACCATCATGTTTGGAGCTTTCCGTCGGTATTTCTCCACCGACCTGGCCATCGACCTCGGCACCGCCAACACCCTGATCTACGTGCGCGACAAGGGCATCGTGCTGGACGAGCCCTCGGTCGTGGCCATCCGCCACGTGGGCGGCCCGCAGGGCAAGAAGAGCATCCAGGCCGTGGGCTCCGAGGCCAAGGCCATGCTGGGCAAGGTGCCGGGCAACATCGAGGCCATCCGCCCGATGAAGGACGGCGTGATCGCCGACTTCACCGTCACCGAGCAGATGCTCAAGCAGTTCATCCGCATGGTGCACCCGCGCGGCCTGTTCCGGCCCAGCCCGCGCATCATCATCTGCGGGCCCTGCGGCTCGACCCTGGTCGAGCGCCGCGCCATCCGCGAGTCGGCCCTGGGCGCGGGCGCGTCCGAGGTGTACCTGATCGAGGAGCCGATGGCGGCCGCCATCGGCGCCGGCCTGCCGGTGAGCGAGGCCAGCGGCTCGATGGTGGTGGACATCGGCGGCGACACCACCGAAGTGGGCGTGATCTCGCTCGGCGGCATGGTCTACAAGGGCTCGGCGCGCGTGGGCGGCGACAAGTTCGACGACGCCATCATCAACTACATCCGCCGCAACTACGGCATGCTGATCGGCGACCCGACGGCCGAGCTGATCAAGAAGGAAATCGGCAGCGCCTTTCCCGGCAGCGAGGTGCGCGAGATGGAGGTCAAGGGCCGCAACCTCAGCGAGGGCGTGCCGCGCAGCTTCACCATCAGCAGCAACGAGATCCTGGAAGCGCTGACCGAGCCGCTGAACAACATCGTCTCGGAGGTCAAGCGCGCGCTGGAGGAAACCCCGCCCGAGCTGGGCGCCGACATTGCCGAGCGCGGCATGATGCTGACCGGCGGCGGCGCGTTGCTGGCCGACCTGGAGCGCCTGCTGGCCGAGGAAACCGGCCTGCCCGTGCTGGTGGCCGAGGAGCCCCTGACCTGCGTGGTGCGCGGCTGCGGGCTGGCGCTGGAGCGCATGGAGCGCCTGGGCAACATCTTCACGAATGAATAGGACGCCCCCTGTGGCGCTGCGCGCCTTCCCCCACTGGGGGACAACGCGGATGGCCGGGGGGACCCCGGCCATCGCGTTCTGAGGTGGCCTGCTCCGCGGCCGCTTGAAGGGCTTGCTGCGCAGCCCCCCCGACGTTCTCATGGGGGCACCGACGTGCAGATTCGAGAAGCCGGCCCGCGCTGGCTCGATCGGCGGATAATGCTCTTGTTTTGGTAGTAACCTCGCCCATGCCGCGCCGCTGATCACGACATGCCGCTGGAAACGCTCGACCGTTCGCCGCCGCCCTTCTTCAAGCAAGGGCCGTCGGCGCTGTCGCAGCTGGTGCTGTTCAGTGCGCTGGCGCTGTTTCTGATGGTGGCGGATGCGCGCTTCCAGATCGTGCAGCCGCTGCGCGCGGCCATTGCCACGGTGCTGTACCCGGCGCAGTGGCTGGCGCTGCAGCCGGTGCAGATGGTGCAGGCCGGCCTGGGCTACCTGACCGACCTGAAGACCGCCCGCCTGACCGAGGAGGCGGCGCGGCTGAGGCTGGCCGAGCAGTCGCAGCGCGCCGGGCAGGTGGAGCAGCTGCTGCTGGAAAACGCCCGCCTGCGCCAGCTGCTGGCCCTGCGCGAGCGCGTGCAGGTGCCGGGCACGGCGGCGCAGGTGCTGTACGACGCCACCGACCCCTACAGCCGCCGGGTGGTGATCGACAAGGGCCGGATGCAGGGCATCGAGCCCGGCTCGCCGGTGCTGGACGAGTCCGGCGTGCTGGGCCAGGTGACGCGCGTGTACCCCTTCGTCAGCGAGATCACGCTGCTGATCGACCGCGACCAGGTGATCCCGGTGATGAACATGCGCACCGGCACGCGCGGCGTGGCCTATGGCGACCCCTCGCCGCGCGGCGGCATGCTGGAGCTGCGCTACATGTCGGTGACCGAGGACGTGCGCGAAGGCGACCTGCTGGCCACCAGCGGCGTCGACGGCGTCTACGCGCCGGGGCTGCCGGTGGCGCGCGTGGTGTCGGTGGATCGGCGCAGCGACACCTCGTTCACCCGCATCCAGTGCCAGCCGCTGGCGCAGCTGCAGGGCGTGACCCACG
>JAEXBL010000194.1 GCA_023394015.1 Pseudomonadota bacterium
GTTCAGTGCCGGCGCCACGCCCTGCACTGGCTTGGTGCCGTAGTTCAGCGCGGCCACGACCTGGCCCTGCGCGTCGTACACGATCACGGCGTCGCCCTTGCCCAGGCCCTTGCCCGCCACCTGCAGCACGTGGTCGCACGAGGCCAGGCCCCAGGCCATGCACAGCGCGTCGGCCGGCTGGTCGGACACCACCACCAGCGTCTG
Source organism: Pseudomonadota bacterium (assembly GCA_023394015.1). Taxonomy (GTDB): domain Bacteria; phylum Pseudomonadota; class Gammaproteobacteria; order Burkholderiales; family Burkholderiaceae_C; genus Ottowia. The sequence goes on from JAEXBL010000194.1 coordinate 205, forward strand.
GCCCGCTGCCAGCCGGGTGCCGGCCGGGAAGGGCTTGCCCTTGGCGAAATCCTCCGAATCGTCGGTCCAGCGCCAGCCGCCCAGGTCGATGGGCGCCTGGCCGAAGTTGTACAGCTCGAAGAAGTCGCCGCCCGTGGCGTTGGAGTTCACCTCGGTGATCAGCAGCGCGTGGCTGGCCGGCACCGGCGCCGCGCCGGTGGTAAAGCCCAGGGCCGCGCCGGCCCAGGCGTTGCCGGCCTGGTCCAGCACCGGCGTGCCCTCCACGGCCAGGGTGTAGGCCGTCTCGGGCTTCAGGGCCGCGGCGGGCGTGAGCGTGACCACGCTGCCATTGAACGTCGCCCGGGTTTCCAGCACGGCCGTGCCCTGGCGCAGCTCGAAGCGGCCGGGGCCGGCGCGCACCGCCGCGTTGAACGTCAGCACCATGGGCTGGCCCAGGCCCACCCCGGTGGCGCCAGCGGCGGGCTGGCTCGACTGCAGCACGGGCGGCGCGGTGTCGGCCGCCACGGGCTGGCCGAGGGTCACCCAGTGGCCGACGAAGCGTTGCTCGGCCGCCGGCAAGTCCTTGGACGCGCGGGTCTGGCCCGGCCACACGGTGTCGCCGTTGTCCTGCAGCAGTTGCACGCGCGTGCCCGGCGCGGTACCGGCGGGGCTGACCAGTGCCTCGAAGCTGCCCTGCGTGGCCGCCAGCAGGGCGTCGAGGACGTTATCCAGCCGGGTGGCCGTGGCGCTGGCGCCATCCCACACGTAGAGCGCGAAGTGGCTGCTGTGGGCCGCCGTCGCCGAGGGGCCGGCCGGCCCGGCGATGATGAGAAAGCGCCCATCGCCCGCCCGCTCGATGGAGCGGATGCCGCGCCCGCCCAGGTCCAGCGCGATCGGCGCGCCGAACACGGGCGCCGCCGCGCCGCCGACGACCGCCTGCGGGTTGGTCAGTGGCACCAGCAGCGCATGGGTGCGCGCCGTCGCGCTGGCCTGCGGCGCGCGAAAGCCCAGCAGCAGGTGCCCGCTGGCGTTGGCGGCCAGGCCCTCGATGGAAAAGCCGTCCGGCGCCTCGGGCACCACGCCGGGGGCCGACGAGGCCGCCAGGCCAAAGTGGTTTGCGCCCAGGCCATGCGCGTTGTCCCGGTCCCAGTTGACCAAGGCCAGCTCCAGCCCGGCATGCTGGCCCCCCAGCGTGAAGGCGGCGGCCGCGCCGGTGCCGCTGACGCTGACGGCGAACAGGCGCTCGCGGCTGTCGGCCTCGGCGCCGCCCTTCTTGTTGCCGTGCGAGCCGATGAAGTACAGCGTGTCGCCGATGCGGGTGCTGCCCTCCAGGTCCAGCTCGCCGCCGGCCAGGCCCAGGGCGGCGTCGTAGCCCCATTCCTTCACCGCCGCGCCGCCCGCGCGCGGGTACACGCGCAGCACGCTGGCCTCGTCGTCGCCGACGATCATCCAGTCGGCGTCGAGCGCGATGGCGGTGGAAGCGTCGGAGCTGCCCGCGGCGGTGCCGGGGTTGGGGGTGAAGGTGGCCACGTCAGCCTCAGCAGGGCCCGCCGTGAGCCGGAGGTCGTCGATCGCCAGGCCGTGGTCGTTGCCGGAATCATTGCGCTCGACCCAGCGCAGCCACAGGGTTTGGCCTGCCGCCCAGCCCAGGCCGGCCAGGTCGCCCCCGACGTCCTGCACGCGCCCGGCGCCGTTGCCATCGACCGGCGCCGCCGAGCCCCCCATGACGGGGGACCGCCAGTTGAACGCGTCGCCCGCCGCCGTCCAGACCGGCACGGCGCCGAAGCTGTCGCCAAAACCGTATTCCAGCGCCATGGTGTGCGCGTCGGCGCTGCCGCCATTGCGCCACTGCTCGCCGTTGAAGCGAATCGTCAGGCTGTCGACCGTGCCGCCGGTGTCGTTGGTGGCGGCCAGCGCGATCCAGCCTTCCAGCTTGCCCGAGCCCACGCCACCCAAGGCACGCTCTTTCGAACCGTTGGCGCCAAAGCTGTAGAAAGCGCCGTTGTTGGCGCTGCCGGTGCCGCTGCGGTAGCTGTCGACTGCGTTCCCGTCGGTCTTGAACAGGTACCAGCCGGGCAGCGTCGCACCGTTTGTCCACGCGTTGGCATCGCCCGAATCAGCCAACCCATCGAAACTCTGTGTGTAGCTGCCCTTGAACGCGAGGGGCGCGGCCATCGCGCCCGAGGCACCCAGGCTGACCGCCAGCGCTAGAAAAACCGGCACTCGCCACGAACCAGAAAAAAACGAAAACACGCCACCCACCGCGCGACGCGTGCAAGCCAACAAGGACTTAGCGCAACCTGAAAAACCGCGCTCCCTCCTCCGGTCGCGCCACCCGGGGTTTTTCACACAGCGGCGTGAAAACCCCATGACAGGCGTACTTTTGTTGCCCATGCAATACGCGGCGCCGCGCGGCGGTCGCCCTGCGGGCTGGCCACTGCGTTGAATAGCCTGCGCTACCATGCGCGCCACCTGCATCCCGCTGAAGGAGCCCCGACGATGATCAAGCGCCGCGACTTTGCCCTCACCCTGCCCGCCCTGGCCACGCTCGCCCACCTGCCCGCGCTGGCGCAGTCGCGCCGCGACGCCGTGGTGCTGGGCATGACGCTGGAGCCGCCGGGGCTGGACCCGACGGCCGGCGCGGCCTCGGCCATCGCCGAGGTGGTGCACTACAACATCCTGGAGACGCTGACCAAGATCAACAGCGACGGCCGCGTGACGCCGCTGCTGGCCGAGCGCTGGGAGGTTTCGCCCGACCTGCGCACCTATACCTTCCACCTGAGGAAGGGCGTGAAGTTCAGCAACGGCGAGCCGTTCAACGCGCAGGCGGTCAAGTTCAGCTTCGAGCGCGCCGCCGGCGAAAAAAGCACCAACAAGGACAAGCGCAACTTCACCTCGATGGAAAGCGTGCGCGTGATCGACGAGCACACCGTGGTCGTCATCAACCAGGAGCCCGACCCCGACTTCCTGTTCTACATGGGCCAGGCCACCGCCGTGATCGTCGAGCCCAAAAGCGCCGACGGCAACGCCACCCAGCCCGTGGGCACCGGCCCCTACGTGCTGGACAAATGGGCCAAGGGTTCGTCCGTCACCCTGCGGGCCTGGCCCGGCTACCGCAACCCGGACGCCATCAGGATCAAGCGCGCCACCTTCCGCTTCATCAGCGACCCGGCAGCGCAGGTGGCCGCCGTGCTGTCGGGCGACGTCGATGCCTTCGTGCGCGTCACGCCGCGTGGCGCGGCGCAGTTCAAGGCCAACCCGCGCCTGCAGACGCTGGTCAGCGGCTCGCGCGCCAAGACCGTGCTGGCGATTAACAACGCGCGCAAGCCGCTGAACGACGTGCGCGTGCGCCGCGCCATCAGCATGGCGATCGACCGCAAGGCCGTGATCGCCGGCGCCGGCGACGGCTTCGGCGTACCGATCGGCAGCCACTACGTGCCCGGCGCGCCCGGCTACGTCGATACCACCGGCGTCAACCCCTACGACGTCGAGAAGGCCAAAGCGCTGCTCAAGGAAGCGGGCGTCGCCACGCCGCTGGCGCTGAGCCTGGTGCTGCCGCCGCCGCCCTACGCGCGCCAGGGCGGCGAGGTGATCGTGGCGCAACTGGCCAAGATCGGCATCAGCGCCAAGGTGCAGAACGTGGAATGGGCGCAGTGGCTGGCCAACACCTACGGCGGGGCCAAGAACTACGACCTGACCATCGTCAGCCACGTCGAGCCGTTCGACCTGGACAACTTCACCAAGCCCGACTACTACTGGGGCTACGACAACCCGAAGTTCCAGGCGCTGTACGCCCGCATCAAGACCACCGCCAACGTGGACGAGCGCAACCAATTGCTGGGCGAGGCGCAGCAGGTGCTGGCGCAGGACGCGGTGCTGGCCTGGCTGTACCAGCCGCAGTGGGTCAGCGTGGCCAAGCGCGGCCTGCACGGACTGTGGCAGGACATGCCGATCTTCGTCAACGACCTGTCGGCGCTGTCCTGGAGCTGATTCAAAAACTATAAAAACAGGAGCTGCCAGCGCAGATACGATAGGCGCTGGCAGCTTTTTTGTTTGGAGGCCGGATGTCGGACACCGCTTTGCACGAATTGGGCGCGCACGCGCTGCTGGCCGGCTACCGGGCGGGCACCTTCTCGCCGGTTCAGGTCACCCAGGCCGTGCTGGCGCAGATCGAGCGCTGGGAGCCGCACCTCTTCGCCACGTACCTGCTGCGGCCCGAGCAGGCGCTGGCGCAGGCCCGCGCCTCCGAAGCGCGCTGGGCCAGGGGCGAGCCCTGCGGCGCGCTCGACGGCGTACCGATCACCATCAAGGAGAACATCGCCACCGCGGGCGACCCGGTGCCGCTGGGCACCCAGGCCACGGCCCTGGTGCCGGCCGCGGCCGATGCGCCACCGGCCGCGCGCGTGCGCGAGGCCGGCGCCGTCATCCTCGCCAAGACCACCATGCCCGACTACGGCATGCTGTCCTCGGGCCTGTCCACCTTTCACGCCATCTCGCGCAACCCCTGGGACCTGGCGCGCACGCCCGGCGGCAGCAGCGCCGGCGCGGGTGCGGCGGCGGCGGCGGGCTACGGGCCGCTGCACCTGGGCACCGACATCGGCGGCTCGATCCGCCTGCCGGCCGCCTGGTGCGGCATCGTCGGTCTCAAGCCCAGCCTGGGCCGGGTGCCGATCGACCCGCCCTACATGGGCCGCGCCGCCGGCCCGATGACGCGCGACGTGGCCGACGCCGCGTTGCTGATGCAGGTGCTGGCCCGCCCCGACGCGCGCGACAGCATGGCGCTGCCGCCGCAGGCCATCGACTGGTCGCAGGCCTGGCGCACCGACAAGCCGCTCAAGGGTGTGCGCATCGGCCTGCTGCTGACCGCCGGCTGCGGCCTGCCCGTCGAGCCGGCGATCCGCATGGCGGTGGAACACGCGGCCCATCTTTTCGAGGCGCAGGGCGCCGAGGTGGCGCCGATGCGTCCCTTCATGACGCCCGAGCTGCTGGCCGGGCTGGACCACTTCTGGCGCATGCGCTCGCTGCTCGACATCGACGCGCTGGCGCCCGAGGCACGCGAGCGCGTGCTGCCGGCCATCCGCACCTGGGCCGAGAGTGCGCGCGGCATGTCGGGCGCCGACGTGTTCCGCGCCTACGGCGCCACCCACGCCACGCGCGTCGCCACGCAGGCGGCCATGCAGCCGTTCGACTACGTGCTGTCGCCCGCATCGCCCAACGCCCCCGCGCCCTTCGACTGGCCCAGCCCCACCAACGCCCCGCTGCGCGGGCTGGAGCACATCGGCTTCACCGTGCCCTTCAACATGGGCGAGCAGCCGGCCATCTCGGTCAACTGCGGCTACATGGATTCGCCCGGCACGCCCGGTTCCGCGCTGCCCATCGGCCTGCAGATCGCCGGCCAGCGCTTCGACGACCTGGGCGTGCTGCAGATGGCGCGCGCCTTCGAGCAGTTGCGCGGGCCGCAGCGCGACTGGCCGCGGGCGCCCGCAACATGACAAATGAGCTTGCCGCTGCACGGCTTCGATGACAAATGACAAAGCGCCGTGCGGGCTGAGCCTTTAGTCATTGGTCATGGCGACGCGACCGCCGCTCATCCAATCCGCGTCGCGACGAGGTCGTCACGGCATTCGTAGAATCGGTGGCGTGACTTTCCCCCTCAATCCCGACCTGCACTGCCACTCCACCACCTCCGATGGCACGCTGACGCCCGAGGAGTTGGCGGCGCGCGCGGCGCCCAATGGCGTCGATCTGTGGGCGCTGACCGACCACGACGAGGTGGGCGGCCAGGAGCGCGCGCTGGCGGCAGCGCGGGCGCACGGCATCCGCTACCTGACCGGGGTCGAGGTGTCGGTGACCTTTGCCGACGCCACGGTGCACATCGTCGGCCTGGGCTTCGACCACACCGACCCGCGCCTGGCCGAAGGACTGGCCGACACGCGCGACGGGCGCGGGCCGCGCGCCATCGAGATGGGCGAACAACTGGCCAAGGCGGGCATCCCCGGCGCCTATGAAGGCGCGCTCAAGTACGTCGGCAACCCGCGCCTGATCTCGCGCACGCACTTCGCGCGCTTTCTGGTCGATTCGGGCGTGTGCCGCGACACGCCCGAGGTGTTTCGCAAGTTCCTCACCGAGGGCAAGCCGGGCTACGTGCCGCACCGCTGGGCCAATCTGGGCGACGCGGTGCGCTGGATCACGCAAAGCGGCGGCGTGGCGGTGATTGCCCACCCGGCGCGCTACAACTTCTCGCCCAACCTCGAGTACGCGCTGTTTTCCGAGTTCAAGCAGCACGGCGGCCAGGGCGTGGAAGTGGTCACCGGCAGCCACAGCGCCGCCGAGGCGCTGCGCTACGCCGACATGGCGCGCGAGTTCGGCCTGGCCGCCTCGCGCGGCAGCGATTTCCACAGCCCCGACGAGAGCCACATCGACCTCGGCAAGCTGGCGCCGCTGCCCGAAGGGCTGACGCCGGTGTGGTCGCTGCTGACCGAGCGCATCCACTGAGCGGGCCGGGTCCGGCCTTGGCGTTCAGCCCACCAGCCTGCCACGCGCATGGGTCATGCGCAGACAGCTATCATTTTCATATAATTCGACACCATGGCCCAGCTTTTCAGCGTCCACCCCGACAACCCCCAGCCGCGCCCGCTCAAGGCGGCCGCCGCCCTGCTGCAACAGGGCGAGGTGCTGGCCGTGCCCACCGACTCCAGCTACGCCCTGGTTTGCCGGCTGGACGACAAGGCCGCTGCCGACAGCCTGCGCCGGATCCGCGGGCTGGACGACAAGCAGCTGCTGTCGCTGATCTGCCGCGACCTGAGCGAGCTGGCCAGCTACGCGCGGGTGGACAACACCCAGTACCGCCTGCTCAAGCTGGGCACGCCGGGGTCGTTCACCTTCATCCTCGAGGCCAGCAAGGAAGTGCCGCGCCGGGTCAGCCACCCGGCGCGCAAGACCATCGGCCTGCGCGTGCCGGAGCACAAGGCGCTGCAGGCGCTGCTGGAGCTGCACGGCGCGCCGCTGCTGGCCACCACGCGGATCCTGCCGGGCGAGGACGAGCCGCTGAACGACCCAGAGG
>JAEXBL010000209.1 GCA_023394015.1 Pseudomonadota bacterium
CCCGGGGGGGGGGGGGGCCCCCCCCCCCCCACGGCGTTCTGGCTTGGCCTGCTCCGCGGCCGTTCGAGTTTTGCCTGGTGCGACGATGAGGAGCCTTGCGTGACTGACGTCTTGAAAGCCGATGCGCACCTGGAACGCGCAGACGCTGGCGAGCGCGCCATTGTCGATGTGGCCGTCGGCGTGCTGCTGCAGCCGGACGGCCGCTTTCTGCTGACCTCGCGCCCGGCGGGCAAGGTCTACGCCGGCTACTGGGAGTTTCCCGGCGGCAAGCTGGAGCCGGGCGAAAGCGTGGAGCAGGCGCTGGCGCGCGAGCTGCACGAAGAGCTGGGCATCGACATCGAGCTGCCCGGCGTGCAGCGCTGGCGCGAGCAGCTGGTGGACTACCCGCACGCGCTGGTACGCCTGCACTTCTGCAAGGTCACCGGCTGGTACGGCGCGCTGCAGATGCGCGAAGGCCAGGCCTTTGTTTGGGAGGGCCTACCGGTGCAGGTGTCGCCGGTGCTGCCGGGCGCGCTGCCGGTGCTGGCCTGGCTGGGCGCGGAGCGCGGGCTGGCGGGCGCCTGAAGGCCTGCGGCCCCTGTCTGCCGCCGCCACCGCGAAGTAACCACTGGCCGCTCAGTGCGGCGGCTGGCCGGCTTCGTCGGCGCCGTCGGGCTCCTGCACGTCCATGCGGAAGCTCTCGCTGGCCCAGGCGCCCAGGTCGTGCAGCTTGCAGCGCTCGCTGCAGAAGGGGCGAAAGCGGTTCTCGGGCGCGTACGGGCTGGGGCCGCCGCAGGCTGGGCAGCGCACGGTGCGTGGCGCTTTCGCTTTTGGGGTGGTGGGGGAAGAGCTCATGCGCACAGCGCCAGTTCAAAGGCGGCGTCTTCGCGCGCCAGGTGCAGCTTGCCGTCGTCGCCGCGCCGCATCAGGCGCACCGAGGCCATCAGGCGGTTGCCGCTGATTTCGGGGATCAGCTGCAGCGAGTCGTCGATGCGCAGCTGCAGCAGGTGGAAGGTGCGGCCTTGCGGCAGGCCGAGCTGGAAGTGCCCGGCCTTGGCCATGACCTTCTGCGGCTGGCCCGAGTCGCGCAGGATTTGCAGCAGCAGGGTGATGGCCTGCGCCAGCGGCGCCAGCGAGGCGGCCCAGGCCTGTAGATCGGCACGGCGCGCGGCCGACTGGCCCTGCTGCCAGGCGTGGTAGGCCGGCAGGTCGAAGCTGCAGGTGCCGCCGGGAATGACGGCGCGGCTGCGAATGCCCATCAGCCATTCGTTGCCGGTCAGTTCATGCCCCGGCTTGCCGTGCTGCTGGCCGAGTTGCTCGAAGGCGCTGCCCAGGCGCGCCAGGATGGCGTCGAGCGAGGCCTCGGAGATGGCCGGGTTGCCGCGAAAGCTGGCCATGTGGGCCTTTTGCTTGTCCAGGTCCTTCAGCACCTCGGACTTCAGGTCGGCGCGGCTGGTGACGTCCATCACCTCGAAGATGTTGATCAGCGCGTAGTGGTGGTCGAGCGCGCTGTCGCGCGGTAGAAGCTGACCCAGGCGGCCGAACAGGTGTTCGAGCCGGAGATAGGTGCGGATGCGTTCGTTGAAGGGGTACTCGTACAGGATCACGCGCGGCGCCTTTTCCAAGGACGCCGCATCATAGCCCGAAGGTGGCCAGCGCCGCATGCACCTGCTGGCGTAGGGCGTGCAGCGTGGTGATGGCACCGTTGAACAGCACCGTGTCGGCCGCGGCCAGGCGCCGGGCACGCGGCGACTGGGCGGCCAGGATCTGCTCGACTTGCGCGCGCGGCAACTGGTTGCGTGCCATCACGCGCTCGATCTGCGTGGCCGGGTCGCAGTCGACCACCCAGACGCGATCGACGCGGCCGCGCCAGCGCGCGCCCGATTCGACCAGCAGGGGCACGTCGAACACCAGCATCGGGTGGCCGGCGGCCACGGCCTGCTGTGCCTGGCGGTCGGTCTCCGCAGCGACGAGGGGGTGGATGATGGCCTCGAGCCGCTGGCGCGCGGCCGGGTCGGCAAACACCTGGGCGCGCATGGCCGCGCGGTCGAGCGCGCCGTCGGGGCCGATCAGCGCCGGCCCGAACGCCTGGGCGATGGCGGGCAGGGCGGCGCCACCGGGCGCGGTGGTGGCGCGCGAGATGGCATCGGCGTCGACCACCGCCGCGCCGCGCTCGGCCAGCATGCCGGCCACGGTGCTCTTGCCGCTGCCGATGCCGCCCGTCAGGCCGATGAGCAGGGGCGCTGCTGGCATGGCCACCCAAGAAAGGTCAGAGTCCGATCACGCGCAGGATCGACTGCGGGCCGAAGATCATGGCGGTGAGGCCGCCCATGGCTAGGAAGGGGCCGAAGGGCACCACGCCGCCTTCGCGCAAGCCGCTGGACAGCTTCATGCCGATGCCCACCAGCGCGCCGATGACCGAGGCCATCAGGATGATGGGCACCAGCGCCTGCCAGCCGAACCACGCGCCCAGCGCGGCGAACAGCTTGAAGTCGCCAAAGCCCATGCCTTCCTTGCCGGTGGCCAGCTTGAAGCCCCAATACACCAGCCACAGCGACATGTAGCCACCCACGGCGCCCCAGACGGCATCCGGCAGCAGCACGTCGGTGACGCCGAGCGTGGACGCGATCAGGCCCAGCCACAGCAGCGGCAGCGTCAGCACGTCGGGCAGCAGCGTGGTGTCCCAGTCGATCAGCGTCGCGGTCACCAGTACGGCGGAGAACACGCACCAGGCGGCGGCCGTCCAGGTGAAGCCCCAGCGCCACGCGCACCAGGCGAACAGCAGCCCCGTGACCAGTTCGACCATCGGGTAGCGCAGGCCGATCGACGTGCCGCAGGCCGAGCACCGGCTGCGCAGGAACAGGTAGCTGAGGAGGGGGATGTTCTCGAACCAGCGGATCTGGTGCCCGCAGTGCTGGCAGCGCGAGCGCGGCACGACGAGGTTGAAGCGCTCCTGCGGCGCCGGCGCCTGGCCGCTCAGCTCGGCGCAGTCGGCCGCCCACTGACGCTCCATCATCTGAGGCAGGCGGTAGATCACCACGTTCAGAAAGCTGCCGACGAGCAGCCCGAACACGCCGCCCAGCGCGGCCTGCAGCCACAGCCCTTCAGGCATCAGACCACCTGGCCCAGCTTGAAGATCGGCAGGTACAGCGACACCACGATGCCGCCGATGACGGTGCCCAGCACCACGATGATGATGGGCTCCATCAGGCTGGACAGGCCGGCCACCATCTCGTCGACCTCGGCCTCGTAGAAGTCGGCGGCCTTGCCCAGCATGTGGTCGAGCGCGCCGGATTCCTCGCCGATGGCCGTCATCTGCAGCACCATGCTGGGGAAGATGTTGGCGTTGTTCATGGCGGCGGTGAGACTGGTGCCGGTGGCCACTTCGGTTTGGATCTTGTCGGTGGCCTGCTTGTAGATCCAGTTGCCGGCCGCGCCACCCACCGAATCCAGCGACTCCACCAGGGGCACGCCGGCGGCGAACATGGTGGACAGCGTGCGCGTCCAGCGCGCCACCACCGACTTCTCGATCAATTCGCCGAAGATCGGGATCTTGAGCAGCAGGCGGTCCATGAACATCTGCATCTTCTCGTTGCGCTTCCAAGCTTGGAAGAAGAAGTAGCTGCCAAAGAACAGCCCACCAAAGATCAACCACCACCACTTCACGAAGAACTCGCTCATGGCGATCACGAACAGCGTAGGCGCAGGCAAGTCGGCTCCGAACGAGGAGAATACTTCCTTGAAGGCGGGGATCACGAAGATCATGATCACAGCCACCACCACAAAGGCCACCACGATCACGGCGATCGGGTACATCAGCGCCGACTTGATCTTCGACTTGATGGCCTCCGTCTTCTCCATGTAGGTGGCCAGGCGATCCAGCAGGCTTTCCAGAATACCGGCGGCCTCGCCGGCCTCGACCAGGTTGCAGTACAGCGCGTTGAAGTAAAGCGGGTACTTGCGGAATGCCGCCGACAGCGAGGTGCCGGTTTCGATGTCGGCGCGGATGTCGTTCAGCAGCTTGGTCACGCTGGGGTTGGGGTTGCCACGCGCCACGATGTCGAAGGACTGCAACAGCGGCACGCCGGCCTTCATCATGGTGGCCAGTTGGCGCGTGAAGATCGCGATGTCCTTGGGCTTGATCTTCTTGCCGGCGCGCATGCGGCGCTTCTTGATCTTGGTGACGAAGATGCCCTGTCGCCGCAGCGTGGCCTGCACCTGGTTCTCGCCGCCGGCGCGCATGTCGCCGCGCACAATCTTGCCGTTGCGGTCCTTGCCCTCCCATTCGTAGACGAATTCCTTGACGCTCTTGGCGGCAGCGGCTCGAGTTGCCATGGTGTGTTGGTTCCCGTTCTTGGTTCTGGCGAAGCCTGGCGCATCACTCGTTGGTGACGGCCAGCACCTCCTCCAATGATGTGATGCCGGCCTTGACCTTGTGCAGGCCCGACTCGCGGAGCGAGCGCACGCCCTCGCGCCGCGCCTGCTCGGCAATCTCCAGGGCGCTGCCGTCGGCCAGGATGATGCGCTCTAGCTCCTCGGTGATCGGCATCACCTCGTAGATGCCGACGCGCCCCTTGTAGCCGTTGTTGCAGGCGTTGCAGCCGACGGCCTTGTAGGGGGTCCAGCTGCCGTCCAGGTCCTCTTCGCTGAAACCCGCCTCGATGAGGGTTTCGCGCGGGATGTCCACCGGCGCCTTGCATTGCACGCACAGGCGCCGGCCCAGGCGCTGGGCCGTGATCAGGATCACGCTGGAGGCGATGTTGAAGGGCGCCACGCCCATGTTGCGCAAGCGCGTCAAGGTGGTGGGCGCGTCGTTGGTGTGCAGGGTGGACAGCACCAGGTGGCCGGTCTGCGCGGCCTTGATGGCGATGTCCGCGGTTTCCAGGTCGCGGATCTCGCCGACCATGATGATGTCGGGATCCTGGCGCAGAAAGGCGCGCAGCGCCGTGGCGAAGGTCAGGCCGGCCTTCTCGTTGACGTTGACCTGGTTGACGCCGGGCAGGTTGATTTCCGACGGGTCCTCGGCCGTGGCGATGTTGACGCCGGGCTTGTTCAGCAGGTTCAGGCAGGTGTAGAGCGACACCG
>JAEXBL010000281.1 GCA_023394015.1 Pseudomonadota bacterium
CAGATCGACACCCTGCTGGCCTGCACCACGCTGCACCCCAACGACGACGTGGTTATGATCAACGGCGGCACGCACGACATCGTGGCCGCCGTCGCCGCCACCGGCATTTCCGACGCCACCACCCAGGCGGTGCAAGAAGCCGGCAAGGCCCTGGCCGAGCAGGTGCGCCGCGTGGTCAGGGCCGGCGGCAAGCACGTCACGGTGACCGGCGTGCCGCTGCTGGGCAATTCGCCCTGGGGCCGCTCGGTGGACGCCGGCAAGGTCAACGACCTGTCGCTGGCCTTCAATACGGCGCTGCTGACCAACATCACCGACCTGGGCACGAACGTGCTGTACTTCGATGCCGCCTTCTTCTTCGACCTGGTGTACGACAAGCCGCAAAACTACCAGTTCGACAACGGCAAGGACGCCGTGTGCACCACGCCCGACGCCAGCACCTGCACGGGCGCCACGGTGGTGACGGCCGATTACAACCGCTACCTGTTTGCCGACGGCCTGCACTTCACGCCCCGGGCGCTGCGCAACTTCGCCTCCAAGGACTACGGCGAAAACGCCTACCACCGCTTCAAGAACCGCTGGTGATCCAGGCGGGCATGGTCCGCACGCCTCACCCTTGCAACGCCGGCCCAGCAGCCGGCGTTTTCTTTGCTTTCGGCGCGTTCAACCATTATCGCTATTCCATTAATGAATAGCGCTCGACGGCATTTAAAGCTATGCTGTACTCGCCGATGTATAGCCGTTCATCCTTGCGGGCGGCAAAAAAGAGGAGCTTTCCATGAGATCTTCCATCAAGTTCGCGCTGCCCCTGGCGCTGGGCGGCGCGCTGCTGGCCGTGCAATGTGCGGGGGCCAACCCGGCAGCGCCGCAGGCCGGCGCGGCGGCCCCCATCATGGTGGCGCAGGCAGACGCCCCGGCCACGCTGACCCCGGCGGCCATGCTGACGCCCTCGCCCAACGCCCTCGCGCCGCAGGTCATCGACGATCTGCCCGCCGACTACGCGGCCGATCTGGACGAGGCCACGCGCCTGCAGGTAGACCGTGGCCGCTACGTGGCGCGCCTGGGCGATTGCGTGGCCTGCCACACGGCCAAGGGCGGCAAGCCCATGGCCGGCGGCCTGCCGCTGGAAACGCCGTTTGGCAAGCTCTACTCCACCAACATCACGCCCGATGCCGCCACCGGCATCGGCAACTACAGCTTCGAGCAGTTCGACCGCGCCATGCGCAAGGGCGTGGCCGCCGAGGGGCACAACCTGTACCCGGCCATGCCCTACCCCTCCTACGCCAAGATGACCGAGGAAGACATGCGCGACCTCTACGTCTATCTGATGAAAGGCGTGGCGCCCGTCCAGCAGGCCAACCAGCCGCTGGCGATGAAGTTTCCCTACAACCAGCGCTGGGGCCTGTCGATCTGGAACTGGCTGTTCCTTGACGACACGCCGTTCCAGGCCGACCCAGCCAAGAGCGCCGACTACAACCGCGGTGCTTACCTGGTGCAGGGGCTGGGCCATTGCGGCGCCTGCCACACGCCGCGCGGCTGGGGCTTTCAGGAAAAGACCATGACCCAGATGGGCGCCAAGGGCAGCTACTTCCTGGCCGGCGAAACCGTGGAGCACTGGCGCGCGCTGAGCCTGCGCAACCTGTGGACGGTGGAAGAAACCGCGCGCATGCTCAAGACTGGGCAAAACAGCCACGGTTCGGTGTCGGGCAACATGGTGGAGGTGGTGCAGCACAGCACCCAGTACATGACCGACGAGGACCTGCACGCCATCGGCACCTTCCTCAAGGAGCTGCCACCCAGCGAGCACGACAAGCCCATGATGGTGGCCGGCCCGGCCGCCGCTGGCGCCGGCAGCAACCCGGTGGCGCGTGCCATGGCCGTGCCGGCCAACCTCTACACCAGCCCCGGCGGCCTGGGTTACCTGCAGTTCTGCGTCGACTGCCACCGCATCAACGGCAACGGCGTGCCCAACGTGTTTCCGCCGTTGATGGGCAACGCCACGCTGCAGTCGGAAGACCCCTCGACGCTGATCCAGATCATGCTGCGCGGCGCACGCACGGCGCAGACGGCCGCCCACGCGCGCGTGTGGTACATGCCCGGCTTTGCCCGCTTGGAAGACCAGGAGATCGCCGAGATCCTCAACTTTGCTCGCGCCAGCTGGAGCAGCACCACGCACCAGATCGCTGCTGCCGACGTGGCCCGGATGCGCAAGAGCCTGGACGTGCAGGTGGACCAGAGCACCTTCGAAACGCCGCGCCTGGCCGCCATGCTGAAAGAGCCCAACGTCGAGCAACTGCTGCTGGGCGCGCGCCTGAACATCCAGACCCACCAGCTGCTGCCCAAGAACGTGGGCAACGGCCTCAACTGCACCAGCTGCCACATGAACGCCGGCACCGTGGCCGATGGCTCGCCCTATGTCGGCGTGTCGGCCTTCTTCCCCAGCTACGGCGCCCGCGCCGGCCGCGACATCACGCTGGAAGACCGCATCAACGGCTGCTTCAAGCGCTCGATGAACGGCGAGGCGCTGGCGCTGGAGTCCGAAGAGCTCAAGGCCATGGTGGCCTATTTTGACTGGATGAAGCGCGAGACCAGGCCCGAGGACAAGGTGGAGGGCCGCGGCGTCGGCAAGGTCAGCCGCGACATCAAGCCCAACGTGGGCAACGGCAAGCTGATCTACGAGAACCAGTGCGCCGCCTGCCACGGTGCCAACGGCGAGGGCATTCGCGACGCCGCCGGCCAGTGGGTGTACCCGCCGCTGTGGGGCGACGAATCCTTCAACATCGGCGCCGGCATGGCCCGCATCTACACCGCGGCGGCCTTCGTCAAGCGCAACATGCCGATCGGTTTTCACGACAAGTTTCCGCTCGGCCAGGGCGGCCTGAGCGATCAGGAGGCCGTCGATGTGTCGGCCTACTTCAGCCACATGCCCAGGCCCGACTTCCCCGGCAAGGAGAAAGACTGGCCCAAGGGCGGCAAGCCCTCGGACGCGCGCTACTGAGGGCAGGCGCCTGCTCGCGGCCCGGCTGCCTGGCGGGGCCGCGAGCAGCAGCAAAAAGGGCCAGCAAAACGCTGGCCCTTTTCGCTTTGAGCTGGAACAGCGGTTACAGCCAGTCCACCTCGTCCAGCAAGTCGATCACCTGCTCGCCGAACCGCTGGGGCCCGTAGGGCGTGGGGGGAAAGCCGTCGGCAAACATGAAGCGCTGCCACCAGTTGGCGCCTGCAGGCGCGCCGGGCGGCGGTGTCGTGGCCGACAGGGCGCTGGCCGTGCATTCGTTCAGGCGACGGTAAGGCACCACCGAGATGCCCTCGGCGCCGCACACCGGCAGCGTGACGTTGCTCAGGCCGTACTTGCCAGGGTTGTGGATCTGGTCGGTGAAGCGGCCTGCGAGGTCGAACACCCGCACCCTCGGCTCCTCCTTGAAGTGGGCGCTCAAGCGCTGGTTGAAGGTGTCGATCCAGCCCTTGAATATGGCTTCACGCTCCGGGCGTGCCTGCATGCCATTGAGTCTTGCGATCTCATCGAGCACCGCCTGAAAGCGCGGCGTGTAGGTGATGGTGGGGATGTTGGCCACCACCACGTGCTGGGCGCCCCGGTTCAGCGCATGGGTCTTGATGGTGTCGGCGAAAAGGTCGGCGAGCGTCTGCATGTACAGATCGCCGAGACCTTTCGGACCACCCGGAAGCAGGAGCATCTCGTCGATCACCCCTGGTGGCAGCAATGAACCCAGCAGTGTCTCGTAAGGTCCGTTGCGGTCGGTTGGCTCGGCCGCCAGGAAGGCGTCAACCAGGTCGGCCACGTCATTGCCGCCGCCGTCTACCAGCAGCAGCTCTCGCTCGCCAAAGCCCTGGGCGCCGGCGTCCTTGAGCTGGCGTAGGACCGAGAGAGGCGATTCCGTTGCGCCGGCGATGCTGGGTGCGTAGTTGATACGCGCACCGGCCACGGCGTAGTTGGTGCATCCCGAGCGGGGGTTGGGCTCGAAGGTGTAGCCGTTGGACTGGTAGATCGGGCACAGCGGCGCCAGATCATAGGCCTTCGTCACTCGCTCGACCCACAACACGTTCGGCTCGTCGCCCGAGCCCTGGACGCTGGCTATGCGAGCACTGTCCGGAATGCTGACAAACGTGCCGCTGTCGCTGAGCGAATCGCCCACCACCTTGACGACGTTCAGGCGCAGCCGGTCGTCGTTGTCATTGCCGCTGCCACCACAGGCGGACAGGGCCATGACCACTGCCACGGCGCACAGTTTCCAATTCAAGCCAGACTTGTTCCTCACGATCACTCCTTGTTTTTGAGATAGGCGGACATCATAGGGCCGGCCCGGGTGGGACGTGCCTATGGGAAGCCCCAAGCGGCGCTATGCTTGTCGCCAGCAGGAGATTTGACCATGAGCCGCCCGAAGAATTGTCCGTACCGCATCGCCATCATCCCTGGCGACGGCATCGGCCAGGAGGTGATGCCCGAGGCGCTGCGCGTGCTCGACGCCGTGCAGAAGAAGTTCGGCGTCCAGCTGGACATGACCCCCATCGGCTGGGCCAGTTGCGAACACTACGCTCGGCACGGCGACATGATGCCGCCCGACTGGAAGGCGCAACTGCAGACGCAGGACGCCATCCTGTTCGGCGCCGTCGGCTGGCCGGCCACGGTGCCCGATCACGTCTCGCTGTGGGGCAGCCTGCTGAAGTTCCGCCGCGAGTTCGACCAGTACATCAACCTGCGCCCGGTGCGTCTGTTCGAGGGCGTGCCCTGCCCCTTGGCGGGCCGAAAGCCGGGCGAGATCGACTTTCTCGTCGTGCGCGAGAACACCGAGGGCGAATACACCAACCTGGGCGGCGTGATGTACGCCGGCACCGAGCGCGAGATCGTGGTGCAGGAGACGGTGATGAGCCGCTTCGGCGCCGACCGCGTGCTGAAATTCGCCTTCGAGCAGGCCGCCGCGCGCCCGCGCCGCAAGCTCGACGTCGCCACCAAGAGCAACGGCATCGCGATTTCCATGCCCTGGTGGGACGGCCGCGCCGACGCCATGCACGCGCACTACCCGCAGGTGGCGGTCGAGAAGCACCACATCGACATCCTGGCGGCGCGCTTCGTGCTGCAGCCGCAGCGCTTCGACGTGGTGGTGGCTTCCAACCTGTTCGGCGACATCCTCAGCGACCTGGGTCCGGCCTGCACCGGCACCATTGGGCTGGCGCCTTCGGCCAACCTGAATCCGGAGCGTCAGTTCCCTTCGCTGTTCGAGCCGGTGCACGGCTCGGCGCCCGACATCTTCGGCCAGAACATCGCCAACCCCGTGGCCATGATCTGGTCGACCGCGCTGATGCTGCAGTTCCTCGGCGAGGCCGAAGCGCACGATGCCATTCTGCGTGCCATCGAGCAGGTGCTGGCCGAGGGGCCGCGCACGCCAGACCTGGGTGGTCAAGCCTCCACGACAGCCATGGGCGAGGCCATCGCGGCGCGGATCTGAATTCGCCTGGCACGCCTGCGCAGCGGGCCGCATCTCTGCCGCCATCGGCAGGCACCCTTGGGGCAAGGCCGCTCAGGGAGAAGCGTCTCTCACTGCCCACTCCACCAGCCGGTCCAGCGCCGGCCGCGCGGCGGCGGCGTTGGGGTGGTTGATGATGCCCACCACGGCGTAGTTGTGGCCTGAGTGGCCATAGGCGTAACCGGCAACCGCCGCCACGTCGCGCAGGGTGCCGGTCTTCAGGCGGGCGTTGCCGATGGCGTCGGAGCCCGGGTTGCGCGCGGCCATGCGGCGCGTGGTGCCGTCCACGCCGGCGATCGACAGCGAATGCTCGAACACCGCGCCGTTGGGGTGGCCGGCCGCGTGCTGCAACAGCGCCGCCAGCGACGCCGCCGTGGCGCGCTCGTGGCGCGACAGGCCGGAGCCGTTTTCCACCACCGGCGTGGTGCGCAGGCCAAAGCGCTCGCGCCACCAGCGCTTGAGCCGGTTCTGCGACTCGGCGAAGCTGCCGCGCCCGTCGCCCGCCGCCGACAGGGTGAGAAACAGCTGCTGCGCCATCACGTTGTTCGAGAACTTGTTGATGTCGGCAATGACCTCCGCCAGCGGCAGCGAGAAGCCCGTCACCAGCGGTTGGCCAGTGGCCGGGCGGCCCAGCCACTTGACCTGCCCGCTCAGGCCACCGCCGGCGCCGCGCCACATCGCCTCGATGACGCGCGGCGCGTAGCTGGCCGGATCGACGTAGGCGATGCCCCAGCTCTGCTCGCCGCAGCTCGTGGGGTAGCGGCCGGCAAAGCTGATGCGGTTCGGATCGCTGAAGTCGGCCGCCAGCCGGGTGCGCCAGTTGCCGCAGGCGCCGTTCGTGGCCGGCACCTCGGCTGGAATCTCCACGCCGGCCATCGGCGGCTCGCTCTCCACCCGCACGCGGCGCCCCGCCGGGTCGGGCACGAACCTGAAGATCAGCGCCTTGAAGTTCAGCAGCAGGCCATCCGGGCCGGCGTTGTAGGGCCGCAGCGGGTCGTCGTCGAAGGCGGCGGCGTCGTGCGCCGGCAGGCGGAACACGCTGTTGTCCAGCAGGATGTCGCCATCGATGCGGCGGATGCCCTGCTCCTGGATGGCGCGCATCAGGTCCTCGATGCGCTCCCGCACCAGCTTGGGGTCGCCACTGCCACGGATCAGCAGGTCGCCGTGCAGCACCCCCTGGCTGACATAGCCTTGCGTGTACACCCGCGTGCGCCAGAAGTGACCCGGCCCCAGCAGGTCCACGCCGGCGTAAGTGGTCACCAACTTCATCACAGAGGCCGGGTTCATCGGCACATCGGCCTGCCACGACAGGCGAGGCGGCGGCAAGGCGGTGGATGCAGCCGCCGGCGCCGGGTTGCGCTCGCCTCCCGGATTCACCGGCTCGGGCACCCGCACCACCGTGCCCGGTGGCGGCGGCAGCGGCGCCACCACCATCGCCACCGCGCTGGCGGGCACGCCGGCCTTGGCCAGCGCCTGCGCGATTTCTGGGGGCAGGGCGCTGGCCTGCGGCCAAGCGGCACCACAGGCGCCGAGGCCAAGCGCCAGGGCGGCGAGTTGGCGAAGGAGCTGTCGAAAACTCACGCGTGCGAGTCTAGCGGCGGTGTGAGGCGCTGGCGCCTTGCCGGGGCGACCGTGCGGTCGCTGCAGCGGCAGCGGGCCAACTACGACACACGCGGCGGGCAGGCGGTGTCGCGGCCGATAATCGGCCGCATGCCCGCCTCTTCTCGTGCGGTCGGCATCGTGGCGGCCGCCGTCACGGTGTCCATCTGGACCAGCTTCATCGTCATCGGCCGCGCCGCGGCGGGCCTGACGCTGCTGCCGCTGGACATCGCGCTGCTGCGCATCGTGGGCGCCAGCGCGGTGCTGCTGCCCTGGGGCTGGTGGTTGACGCGCGGGCAGCGCGGCAGTAGCGCCGTGTCGCTGGGCGGCTTGTCGCCGCTGCCGCTGCGGCAGACGGTGCTGGCGGGCACGTTCGGCGGGCCGCTGTATGCGGTGCTGTGCTACGTGGGCTTTTTCTACGCGCCGGCGGCGCACGCCTCGGTGCTGATGCCGGGCAGCCTGCCGCTGTGGACGGCGCTGCTGGCGGCGCTGGTGCTGCGCGACCGCATCACGCCGGCGCGGGCGCTGGGGCTGGCCTGCATCGTGGGGGGCGATCTGCTGGTGGGCGGCGAGGGGCTGCTGTCGGCCTTCGACGGCGGCGAGGTGTGGAAGGGCGACCTGATCTTCATGAGCGCCGCGCTGTGCTGGGCGGCCTACAGCGTGGTGGCGCGCAAGCTGGGGCTGGAGGCGGTGCGCGCCACCATCGCCGTCACCGCCTTCGCCTTCGTCACCTACGTGCCGCTGTTCGTGCTGCTGACGGCCACCGGCCTGCTGCCGACGCGGCTGGGCGCGGCGCCCTGGGGCGAGATCGCGTTCCAGGCACTGTTCCAGGGGCTGGGTTCGGTGGTGATCTCGGGCATCGCCTTCGTGCACATGGTGCGCGCCTTCGGGCCGGTGAAGTCGACCATGGTCACCGCGCTGGTGCCGGGCCTGTCGGCGCTGGCCGCGGTGCTGCTGCTGGGCGAGCCGCTGGGCTGGAATCTGCTGGCGGGGCTGGCGCTGGTCACCGCCGGCATCCTGTTCGGCGTGCGCGCGGCGCGCCAGAATACAAGGCTTCCCGCAGCGGCCGGCGCGCACACCGCAGGCGCTGCCACCCCCAAGCACCCATGAACCCAACGCCCCTGAACCTGCTGGCTTTCGACACCAGCACCGAGCAGCTGTCGGTGGCGGTGCAGCGCGGCGCCGACGGCCCGCGCTGGGCGCACACCGGCGCCGGCGGCGCGCAGGCCTCGGCCACGCTGATCCCCACCGTGCAGGCGCTGCTGGCCGAGGCGGGCCTGGCCTTGCGCGAGCTGCGCGCCATCGTGTTCGGTCGCGGGCCGGGCTCGTTCACCGGGTTGCGCACCGCCTGCTCGGTGGCGCAGGGCCTGGCCTGGGGCGCCGGCGTGCCGGTGCTGCCGGTGGACACCCTGCTGGCCGTGGCCGAGGCCACGCGCCAGTCGCAAGCCGATGCGAACGCGGCGCTGCGCGTGCTGGCGCTGCTGGACGCGCGCATGGGCGAGGTCTATGCTGCCGACTACGCCTGGTCGCCCGCCGGCGGCTGGCAGGTACTGGCCGATGCTGTGGTGCTGCCGCCCGAAAGCGTGGCCGCGCCGGCGCCCGGTACGCTGCTGGCCGGCAATGCCGCCACCGTCTATGCCGACCGCCTGCCCGCCGCCGTGCGGGCGCTGCCCAGCGTGCAGGTGCTGCCCACCGCCGACGCGCTGCTCGGCCTGGCGCCCACGCTGCTGGCCGCGGGACGGGCAGTGCCGGCCGACCAGGCGCTGCCGCTGTACATCCGCGACAAGGTGGCGCTGACCACCGCCGAGCGGGAGAATAAGAGCCCGGGTTGAGCGGCTTGGGCTGGCGTTCGGGCCGGGACGTGCCCAAGGCCGCCCGTCGAGCTTTCTGACCACCGAAATGACACTTGACTTTGCTTCGCTCAATGACCAAAGCGCCGCGCCTGACGATGGCTTTTTGTCATGGGTCATGCGCGCGTCAGCGCGCGGTCATTCGTTATGGGTGTCATGGGCCGTGGCTGAGGCGCTGCGCCATGGATCACTGACATGAGCGCCGTTCTCTCGCCACCCCCATCGGCCTGGCCGCCCCTGGCGCCGGCGGTGGAGGCGCGCCTGGAGCCAATGACGCCCGAGCGGCTGGACGCGGTGCTGGCAGTCGAGCAAAGCGCCTACAGCCACCCTTGGTCGCGCCGCAATTTCAGCGACACGCTGGCGGCGGGGCACCATGCGCCGTGCCTGGTCGGGCCGCTGCCGGGCGGCCGCGAGGCGTTGCTTGGCTACCTGGTGGCCATGCTCGGCTACCGCGAGGTGCACCTGCTCAACATCACCGTCGCGCCGGCCCACCAGCGCCAGGGCTGGGGCGGGCTGCTGCTGGATGCGCTGGCGCTGTGGTCGCGCGCGCAGGGGGCCGAATGGCTGTGGCTGGAAGTGCGCGCCAGCAACACGCGCGCGCAGCAGGTGTACCTGCAGCGCGGCTTTGCGCGCGTGGGCCTGCGCAAGGGCTACTACCCCGCCGGCCATGGCCAGCGCGAAGACGCGGTGGTCATGAACCTGCGCCTGGGAGACGCTTCATGACGCAGGCCCTGGACGCGCGTCAGCGCGCCATGCTGGCCGAGATGGGCGTCCGGCTATGGCCGCGCCCGGGCCAGCGCGGGGAGCGCGGTGCGGCCGAATCGAACACGGCCCATGCGCGTTCGGGTGTTGTCGAGAGCGGGCAGGCTGCTTCAGCACCCGCTGACCAGCATGCCGCCGCCCGCGCGCCCGCAGCGCCGC
>JAEXBL010000301.1 GCA_023394015.1 Pseudomonadota bacterium
GTTGAGCGTTGAGCGTTGAGCGTTGAGCGTTGAGCGTTGAGCGTTGAGCGTTGAGCGTTGAGCGTTGAGCGTTGAGCGGGTTGGAGGCGCGGCGCCGGAAGGTTCCGGTATTCACGCTGAACGCCCAACGCTCAACGCCGAACCTCCTCATCAGGCCAGTACAGGCGCATCGGGTTGTCGACCAGCAGCTTGCGCTGCAGTTCGGCCGTGGGCGCGATGTGCGGGATGAAATCGACCAGCAGGCCGTCGTCGGGCATGTGGTGCTTCAGGTTGGGGTGGGGCCAGTCGGTGCCCCACAGCACGCGGTCGGGAAAGGTTTCGACGATGCGGCGCGCGAACGGGACCACGTCGCGGTAGGCGGCCTGCTCGCCGTTCAGGGCCGGCGGGCCGCTCACGCTCAGGCGCTCGGGGCAGCTCACCTTGCTCCACACCTTGGGGTGCTCGCGCATGAACTTCACGAACAGCTCGAACTCGGGGCCGTCCAGCGGCTGCGTCACGTCGGGCCGGCCCATGTGGTCGACCACCACCGTGGTCGGCAGCGCGCTGAAGAAATCCCACAGCTCGGGCAGGTCGACGGCCTCGAAGTAGATCACCACGTGCCAGCCCAGCGGCTGGATGCGGCGCGCGATCTCCATCAGCTCGTCGCGCGGCGTGAAATCGACCAGCCGCTTGACGAAGTTGAAGCGCACGCCGCGCACGCCGGCGGCGTGCAGCTGCTGCAGCTCGGCGTCGGTGACGGTGCGGCGCACGGTGGCCACGCCGCGCGCCCTGCCCTTGCTGGCGATGCAGGCATCGACCATGGCCCGGTTGTCGGCGCCGTGGCAGGTGGCCTGCACGATGACGTTGCGCGCAAAGCCCAGGTGGTCGCGCAGGGCGAACAACTGCGCCTTCGATGCGTCGCAGGGCGTGTACTTGCGCTCCGGCGCGTAAGGGAACTCCGCGCCCGGGCCGAACACATGGCAGTGCGCATCGACGCTGCCCGGCGGCAACTGAAAACGCGGCTTGCTCGGGCCGGCGTACCAGTCAAGCCAGCCCTTGGTCTTCTCGAAATCGCCTGTGGTGGGTTGGGTCATGGCGTCTTGAATCGAAATGCCGAAATGCCGGACGCGAAGGATGCGAAGATCGCGCGAAAGTCGCGAAAAATTTTGGGCTGTTCTTTCGCGTGCTTCGCGAGCCCTTTGCGTCCTTCGCGTCCGGCTGTTGGGGGGTTGGCTTCTAGGCTGTCGTGCTGTTCAGTCGATGTAGCGCAGGCCGGCCTTGGCCAGCGGCTCGCGCATCTTGTAGTAGTCCAGCCCCAGCGTGCCGGCGGCGAACTCGGCGCGCTTGGCGTCTTCGTTGGCTTCGCGGGCGGTGGCGGCCTCAAGCGTCCTGGCGGCCAGGGCGCGCGGCACGCAGACCACGCCGTCGTCGTCGGCCACGATCACGTCGCCCGGGTGCACGATCTGCCCGGCGCACACCACCGGCACGTTGACGCTGCCCAGCGTGGCCTTGATGGTGCCCTTGGCGCTGATGGCCTTGCTCCACACGGGAAACCGGATTTCGTGCTGCAGCATGCGCACGTCGCGCACGCCGGCGTCGATGACCAGCGCGCGCGCGCCGCGGGCCTTGAAGCTGGTGGCCAGCAGGTCGCCGAAGTAGCCGTCGGTGCAGGGCGCGGTGACGCCGGCGACCACGATGTCGCCGGGCCGGATCTGCTCGGCCACCACGTGCAGCATCCAGTTGTCGCCCGGTTGCAGCAGCACGGTGACGGCCGTGCCGCCGACCTGCGCGCCCGGGTAGATCGGCCGCAGATACGGCTGCAGCAGGCCGACGCGGCCCATGGCCTCGTGCACGGTGGCGCTGCCGAAGGGCGCCAGCGCGTCGGCGATGGCCGCGTCGGTGCGGGTGATGTGGCGGTAGACGACGCCGAGCTCGTACATGATGGGTACTCCGTTCGAATAGGGATTGGTGACAAATGACAAATGACTTCGGTCCTGCGGCCCTTCAATGCCGGATGACCGGGAAACCCGTCATTTGTCATTCAGCGCCCCTTGGCCTTCAGCGCCGCGTCCAGCCGCGGATAGACGCGCCGCGCATTGCCTTCATACACCTTGTAGCGCTCTTCGTCGCTCAGGTTGGCGGTGGCCTGCACATAGCGCTTGGTGTCGTCGTAGTAGTGGCCGGTCTCGGGGTCGATGCCGCGCACCGCGCCGATCATCTCGCTGGCGAACAGGATGTTGTCGATCGGGATCACCTTGGTCAGCAGGTCGATGCCCGGCTGGTGGTAGACGCAGGTGTCGAAGAAGATGTTGTTCAGCAGGTGCTCCTGCAACAGCGGCTTCTTCAGCTCCTGCGCCAGGCCGCGGAAGCGCCCCCAGTGGTAGGGCACGGCGCCGCCGCCGTGCGGGATGATGAACTTCAGCGTGGGGAAGTCCTTGAACAAATCGCCCTGCAGGCACTGCATGAAGGCCGTGGTGTCGGCGTTCAGGTAGTGCGCGCCGGTGGTGTGAAAGCAGGCGTTGCAACTGGTGCTGACATGCACCATGGCCGGGATGTCGTGCTCCACCAGCTTCTCGTACAGGGGGTACCAGTGGCGGTCGGTCAGCGGTGGGCTGGTCCAGTGGCCGCCGCTGGGGTCGGGATTCAGGTTGACGCCGACGAAGCCGTAGTCCTTGACGCATTTTTCCAGCTCGGGGATGCAGGTGGCCGGATCAACGCCCGGCGACTGCGGCAGCATGGCGGCGCCGATGAAATGGTCGGGAAACAGCTGGCTGACGCGGTAGCACAGCTCGTTGCAGATCGCGGCCCAGGTGCTGCTCACCTCGAAGTCGCCGATGTGGTGCGCCATAAAGCTGGCGCGCGGGCTGAAGATGGTCAGGTCGCTGCCGCGCTCCTTCATCAGGCGCAGCTGGTTGGTCTCGATCGACTCGCGCAGCTCGTCGTCGGAAATTTTCAGATCGGAAACGCGGGGTTTTGCCGCCGGGTCCTGGATGCCGGCGATCTGCTGGTTGCGCCAGTTCTCCAGCGCCTTGGGCGCCGTGGTGTAGTGGCCATGGCAGTCGATGATGAGCGGTTGGGCTTGGCTCATGGTCTCCTCGGATGGTTCTGCGATACCAGGCCATTGTGCGTGGCCCGCCGCCGCGGCGCTACCGGCAGCGGAGCACTAACAGCTATGCCGAATCGGTATGAATGAAAAGCAGTCATGCCAAAATAAAACATCCCATGGACCTGCGCCAACTTGACTATTTCGTTCGCGTGGCCGAGTTGGGCGGCTTTACCCGCGCCGCCGTGGCGCTGGGCGTGGCCCAGCCGGCGCTGAGCCGGCAGGTGCGCCTGCTGGAGGTGGAGTTGCGCCAGACCCTGCTGGTGCGCAACGGCCGCGGCGCCGTGCCCACCGAGGCCGGCCAGCTGCTGCTGGCGCACGCGCGCGGCATCCTGCACCAGGTCGAGCGCGCCCGCGAGGAGCTGGCCCGCCTGCGCGGCGGCCTGGCCGGGCGCGTGACGCTGGGCCTGCCGCCCAGCGTGGCGCGGGCGCTGGCGGTGCCGCTGCTGCAGGCCTTTCGCCAGCAGTTGCCCGATGCGCGCCTGTCCATCACCGAGGCGCTGTCGGCCAGCATGCAGGAACAGGTGGCCAGCGGCCGGCTCGACATCGCCGTGCTCTACAACGCCCAGCCCGTGCCCGACCTGGAAATCGCCCCGCTGGCCAGCGAGTCGCTGCTGCTGGTGCAGCGCGCCGCCGATGCGCCCGCGGGCCGCCACCGGGCGCTGCCGCTGGCTAAGCTGGCCGATCTGCCGCTGGTCATCCCCACCCAGCCCAACGCCATCCGCATGCATGT
>JAEXBL010000352.1 GCA_023394015.1 Pseudomonadota bacterium
GGCAACGACGTCGGCACGCAGTACCGCAGCGGCATCTACTTCACCACGCCGGCGCAGGAGGAGGTGGCCGACGACATCATCCGCGAGATGAGCCAGGACAAGCTGTTCGGCGCGCCCATCGTGACCGAGGTGGAGCCGCTGCAACACTACTTCGCCGCGGAGGAGGAGCACCAGGACTTCTTCGAGCGCAACCCGACCCAGGGCTATTGCTTGGCCGTGGCGGCGCCCAAGGTCGCCAAGTTCCGCCAGACCTTTCGTGATCTGGCCAAGGCTTGACGATCGAATCGGCCGACAGTGATCGTCTATCGGGCTCTGGCAGCTATTGATGGTGTAGCGTCCGCTTTTCTCGTCAGAGGGCCGGAGGCGGCTGGGCGACAATCCTCGCCGCCATGCCTGCCCCGACCCTGACTCCTGCCGGCTGCCCGCCGCCGCACGCTGGCGATGCGGCGCTCGCGCGCTTTCACCATGCCTGACAGCACCCGCGCCAATCGTCCCATCAATGCCCTGTGCGTGGCGCTTGCCGCGCTGCTGCTGGCGGCGCTCATCGCCCTCTCGGCCTGGCTGTGGCAAGGCCGGCAGCGCCCGCTGCTGCTGGCGCCGGCCATTGGCGAGCTGAGCGACTGCCTGGCAATGGCCGCGCCCCAGGCCCCGCTGGAGGCCGACTGCACCGGCCCGCAGGGCTCGGCCGCGGCGCGCATCGAGGCCACCCTGCAGGCGGTCGGCCCGCGCCGCAGTGCCGACGGGCGCTTCGAGCTGGGCTACACCCTGCTGGTGCCGCTGCTCAACCTGTTCGAGCCGCAGGGCGATGGCTGGACGGTGGATGCGCAGGCCGTGCAGCGCATCGCCAATACCGTGCAGGGCGTGGACCGCCCGGTGGTGCTGTACCTGTTCTCGACCCACTTCTCGGAGCAGGCGCCCATCGAGCCCGTGCTGGCGCAGGACCCGGCCAACCTGGCCCACACGCCGCAGGGCCCGTTGCCGGTGGAGCGCTACATGGGCTGGCCGCTCTACCCCTGGAGCATCGCCCGCACCGACAACACCCTGACGCAACGGCGCGAGCAGGCCATCCAGGCCCTCATGCAACGCCTGTGCGCGCTGCCCAGCGCCGCGCGCCAGCGCATCGCCGGCATCAACCTGCTGGGCGAGGTGCACCATCTGTATCCGGATTTCGAGTTCGGCATGGGCCACGACCGGCCCTATGTGCTGACCGACTATTCAGCCGCCTCGCGCGCCGGCTTCAGCGCCTGGCTGCGGCAGCACTTTCGCGGCGACCTGGCGGCGCTCAATGCCTATCTGGGCGCCAGCTTCGGCGCGTTCGAGCAGGTCGAGCCGCCTTCGCGCGACATCCGGCGCGAGCGGCTCGACCACTTCTGGCAGCACCTCGACGATGCTGCCGCCGGCACGCTGTCGGTCAGCGGCTGGCTGCACGACGCGGCCCGGCCGCCGGGCAGTGCGCCGTGGGTGCGTATCTTTCTGGACGGGCAGACCGTGGGCCGCGTGCCGGCGCATTTCGTGCGGCAGGACGTGGGCCAGGCCCGGCCCGAGTTCGGCACCGCCAAGGTGGGCTGGCGGCACGACCTGCGTTTTACCGATCTGGCCCTAGGTCGCCACCGCATCGACATCGCGCTGGAGGGCGCCGACGGTCGCCTGCATCCGCTGGGCACGCGCCACATCGCCGTGATGGGGCGCGACCAGGCCACCCCCGCGCCCGTGCCGATGCGCCAGGCGCTGCCGCCGATGACGCCGCCCGGCCCGAAGGTGCAGTTCTGGATCGACACCCCGGCCGACGAGCGCGCCGTGTTCTACAACCCGCTGGTGCCGCTGTGGCACGCCTTCCGCAACCAGCAGGTGGTGGACTACCTGGCGCACTTCGACCGCCTGCTCGACGCCAGCTGCCTGGCCGGCGTGCCGCACCGCACGCAGCAGATCTACCCGGCCGAGAAAGCCGGCTGGGACGGCACGCGCTTCGCGTCCGAGCAGTCGCTGCGGCCCTTTGGCGACGTGCGGCTGGGCATCAACCTGTATGGCGAGGCCAGCTACGACGACTCGTTCTTCGACTGGCTGGCGCGCTCACGCCAGCCCGGCTACAGCGTGACCGAGTTCCACCCGCTGCGCGCCATGACCGCCGACGAACTGCGCCGCGTGCTGCTGCGCCACCGCGCGCACGGGGCACAAAGCCTGTCGTTCTTCCTGCACCCGCCGCCCGCCGGCGGCACCCGCGCCGAGCCGCTGGCCAACCCCTTCGCGCTTGATCCGGCGAACCCGTTGCACGGCTCCGATGCGCTGTACCGTGTGATGCAGGAAGTGATGAGGCGCACCGAGTAAGGTGCGCTCGGCATTATTTTTCCAATGACGGGACTTCAGGGCGCAGATGATCGGGGAGCCATGAGAAAAGAGCATTTTTTCTTTTTCATTTTCATGGCCTTTTCGTACGCTGCGTGGCTTTGGGTCCATTGGCCCGGAGTTCTGGGAAACGACAGCGCCGCGGTATTCATGGAGATCAACGATTCATCGGCGCAATTCTTCTCCGGAAAAACCGCTATCTGGGTCTGGTTTGTGAAACTGGGGCTGTGGCTCACGCCCCATGTCGGCTGGCTGGTGGGCATCCAGTTGCTGCTGATCGCAACGGTGTTCACACGCATCTTGGCGTGGTGCTGGGGCCGGGGACATTTCAAGACTGCGGTGTTCGGCGTGCTGTTGATTGCCGCAGCACCTCACATGGTGATGTTCGGCGGCACACTTTACCCCGATGCGCTCTTTGCCGTTGCGGGGCTGGGCGTGGCATTCGAGTTGTGGCGGTGCATGCGTGAACGGCATGTTTCCGCAT
>JAEXBL010000378.1 GCA_023394015.1 Pseudomonadota bacterium
GGCCGACGATGCGGCCCTGCGGGTGCTGCTGGGCGCGGCGCTGCAAGGCCAGGGGCGCGCGGCCGTGGCCGCCCAGGCCTTTGACGCCGCGCTGGCGGCGCCCGGCCTGGCCGCGCACGAGCAGCACAACTACCGTGTCATCGCCACCGACGCGGCGCTGGCCGCGCGCCAGCCCGAGCGCGCGCAGGCACTGCTCGAGCCCTTGCGCCAGGGTGGCGATCCGGGCGTGCTCACCCGCCAGGCCGAGATCGACACCGCCATGCGCCGTGTCATTTCGCCCGCGTCGCTGTACACCACCGCGTTTCGCGTGCCGGCGGTGAACTGCTTTGGCGCGGCGTACACGCCCGGCTGCGAGATCTGGCCCGGCGCCCACCCGGCCGATCCGGCCAGCGACATCGCCCAGGCGGCCTACCGCGCCTATTCGCAGCGCGACTACGCCGACGCCGCGGACAAGGCGGCGCAGGCCGCCGAGCGCAACCCCGCGCACCTGCCGTACCGGCTGCTGCGCCTGCAGGCGCTGGTAGCCGGCGGCCAGGCCGAGCAGGCCGTCGCCGAGGCCGATGCCTACCTGCAGGCGCATGCCAACGAGCCCGAAGTGCTGGCCCTGCGCAGCCGCGTGCGCTGGCAACTGGGGCAGCGTGAGGCTGCGTCGGCCGACGCGCGCGCCGCCTTGCAGGCTGGGGGGCTGTCGCTGTCCAGCGAGGTCGATCTGCTGCTGCAGGAAGACCAGCACGACGAGGCCGCCCGCCGTTTTGCCAGCGCCGTGGCCGCGCCCGGCCTGCGCGACAGCGCCGACCCGGACCTGGCCTACCTGGCCACGCGCGTGGGCGACTACCGCACCGGCACCGACGTGTTCGGCCGTGCGCACGCGGCGGGGCGCCTGCCGGTCACATCCCTGCAGGACGCCGGTTACACGGCCACGCGCGTGGCCGACAACGCGCAGTCGGTGCGCTACTTCCGCGAAGCCATCGACGCCGCGGACGACGGCCGCCTGCAGCTCACGCCACGGCGGCAGTTCGCCACGCGGCGCGAGCTGTCGGACCGCGTGCGCACCTGGGGCGTCAACGCGCTGCTGGGCTACCGGGGCATGTCGCCCGGCTCGGTGGCGGCGCAGCCCAGCGGCTTCGGCGACACCGTGCAGGCAGTGGCCGAGGGCTACTGGCGCCCCCACGGCTTTCGGGATGGCAGCTTCTGGGAGGTCTACGGCGGCGTGGCCCAGACGCTTTACGCGCGCCACGGCGGGCCGAAGGGCGCCGACACCACGCAAGGCGCGATCGGCCTGCGGGCCAAGCCCCTGCGCGAGCACAACCTGGTGCTGTCGGTCGAGCGGCGCTTCAAGATCGGCTCGCTGTCCTCCAACGACTGGCTACTGCGGGCGGGCTATTCGGGCGGCTTCGGCACCGACCTGCGCGTCGACGTGCCGCACTGGAACACGCTCCACGTCTACGCCGAGGCCGGCCGCTTCCTGCGCCGCAAGCAGGACTACGTCACCTTCGAGGCCCAGGCCGGCCGCAGCTTCCGCCTCGGTGACGAGCAAGGGCGGTGGGTGCTGTTTCCGCACGCCGTGGTGGGCGTGGACTACAACTCGCTGCGCACGCCGGCCGGCTACAACGGCGCATCCGGCGCCGGCGTTGGCCTGGGCGCGCGCTACTGGTTCCGCGAGGACAAGTACCACGCGCCCCGTTCCTACCTGGACCTTTCCCTGCAATACCGCGCCCGCCTGGCGGGCGACGAGCGCGGCAAGGGCTGGTTCCTGCGCGCTGCGCTGGTGTATTGAGTTGGTGCAAATGTTGGGCTGTGGCCTGGCCCTGCGGCAGACCACCGAAACCGGAGAGAGGCAATGAACCCCTTGATTCGCTGGATGAGCATGCTGGCCTGCGCCTTGGTGCTGGCCGCCTGTGGCGGGGGCAGCGACCCCTTTTACCGCCCGCCTCCAAGCGGCGGCGGCGCCACCTCCCCGTTCGGCACCACCGAACCCGTCGTGCGCCCGCCGATCACGGCGTGGCCCGCGCCGGTGCGGGCTGAGCCCGCCCGCCCCCGCGTGCTGGTGCTCTACGACGAACCCGAGGCTAACCCCTACGCCCGCCTGGGCCGCGGCTACGCCATCATGCTCGAGAACCTGCTGGGCCACTTCGATGCGCGCGTGGAGATGATGCCCACCGTCCGCTACACGGCCAGCACCCTGCAACAGTACGACGCCACCTTCTACCTTGGCTGGGCCACCGGCCAAGAGGTGCCGCAGCCCCTGCTTGCCGACGTGCTGAACGCCAGCAAGCCCGTCGTCTGGATTCGCGGCAACCTGGAGCAACTGTCCGACCACCTGAACGCCGACCGCGGTGCCAACGCGTTCCGCAACCGCTTTGGTTTCATTCCGGTCGACACCCGCTGGTTCGACGAAGGCCCGCAGCCTGCCGGGCCCGATGCCCAGTTCTTCAGCACCGTCTACTACAAGAACCTGGCCTTCGAGAAGGTCCGCATCATCAGCGACGGGCGCCTGTACGCCGATGCAGAAGTCCTCATCACCGAAGTCATCGACCCGGCCAAGGCCAGGGTGCATGCGGTCATCGGCCACCCCGCCAGCGGCGTGACGGCGCCCTACGCCACCCAGTCGGGCAATTTCTGGTTCGTGGCCGATCTGCCACTGACTTTCACCTCGCCGCGCGATCGCTACCTGGTGTTCGCCGACCTGCTGCACGACATGCTGGGCATCCATCACGAGGAAAAGCACCAGGCCATGATCCGCCTGGAAGACATCGACG
Organism: Pseudomonadota bacterium; assembly: GCA_023394015.1. Classification (GTDB taxonomy): domain Bacteria; phylum Pseudomonadota; class Gammaproteobacteria; order Burkholderiales; family Burkholderiaceae_C; genus Ottowia. Next base: position 2,760 of record JAEXBL010000378.1, read on the forward strand.
CCAAGGTCGACCCCCAGGCCTTCACCCAGGTGGTGAACTACCTGCACAGCAAGGGCGTGCCGTTCTCCATGGCCACCATCGTGCGCTACAAGGACCCGTTCGGGGCGCAGAACAACGGCGTGGCGCAGGACATTCCGCTGGCGAAGGCCACCAACCTGCGGCTGGCGCTGGACTACGGCCTGGCGCGTGGCGGCGAGATCCTGCAGCATGGCTACACGCACCAGTACGAGACGAGGATCAACAACGTCTCCGGCGCATCGGGCATCGACTACGAGTTCTGGGACGCCGTCAACCACGCGCCGCTGCCGGGCGATTCGCTGGAATGGGCGCTGGGCCGCGTCAACGCCGGCCTGCGCGAGCTGCTCGACCTGGGCTACCGCCCGGTGGCCTGGGAAACGCCCCACTACCACGGCTCGCCCTCCACGCTGCGCGCGGTGGCGCAGGTGCACCAGAGCGCCTACCAGCGCCACACCTACTACACCTCCGAGCACCCCAACCTGGCGCCGGGCATCGGCGGCGACTTCGAGCTTTGGCAGTTCTTTCCCTACGTGATCGAGCGCGATCACTTCGGCCTGCGCGTACTGCCGGAGAACCTGGGCAACCTGCAGTACTTCCAGTTCGGGGTCGACGAGGAACTGACCTCGGCCGACATCCTGCGCAATGCGCGCTACGCCAAGGCGGTGCGCGATGGCTTCGCCTCGTTCTTCTTCCACCCCTTCCTGCTGGTCGATACCAACAACCGGGGCATGGAAGACCTGGTGCGCATCGTCGAAGGCTTGACCGAAATGGGCTACACGTGGACCTCGCCCAGCCGCCTGAACGGCCAGTGAATCCCACCCGCCGCCAGATGCTGGCTGCCGCCGCCGGGGGCGCGGCGGCCTTGAGCGGCCGCGCCGCCCTGCCGATGACCCAACCAGTCCGCGGGCGTCCAGTGGTGGGCATGGTCTGGCAGCCGAGCAGGCGCACGTTGCATCCGCGGGGCGACTGGCAGCGTCTGGGCGTTCGCCGAACGCTTGTGCAATGGACGGCAGTCGACGATTTGGCGCTGGTGACCCAGCGCCACCTGCCGCTGCTCGATCCAAACCTGCCCGACTGGGCGCGCATCGCCACCGAGCCTTGGGCGCACGAGGTGATCCTGGGCCTGGCCGGGCTGCACGACGAAGCCGCCGCGCGCCGCGCCGTGCCGGCCCTGGTGCAGCAATCGCGCGCCATGGCGCTGGCCGCCGCGCCGCTGCCGCTGCGCGTGAGCGGCTGGTACTTTCCGGTCGAGGTCGACCCTACCTGGACGCCCGAGCTGTCGCTGGCAGACGAGTTGGCCGCATTGCCGCGCCCGCTGTGGATCAGCGCCTACGAC
>JAEXBL010000384.1 GCA_023394015.1 Pseudomonadota bacterium
AGATAATGCCGGTCACCACCAGCAATACAAACAGGATCAGGGCAAAGTTCCAACTCATCAGCTAACCGCCTTCTTTTGGTTCTATTTGTCTTCCACCTGCAGGATGGCGAGGAACGCCTCCTGCGGGATTTCCACGCTACCCACCTGCTTCATGCGCTTCTTGCCGGCCTTCTGCTTTTCCAGCAGTTTCTTCTTGCGCGAAATGTCGCCGCCGTAGCACTTGGCCAGCACGTTCTTGCGCAGGGCCTTCACGTTTTCGCGCGCGATGATTTCGGCGCCGATGGCGGCCTGGATCACGATGTCGAACATCTGGCGCGGGATCAGCCCGCGCATCCGGGTCACCACGTCGCGGCCGCGGTGGCGCGCGTTGCTGCGGTGGACGATCATGGCCAGCGCGTCGACGCGGTCGTTGTTGATCAGCAGGTCCACGCGCACCACGTCGGCCGAGCGGTATTCCTGGAACTCGTAATCCATCGAGGCGTAGCCGCGCGAGACCGACTTCAGCTTGTCGAAGAAGTCCAGCACGATCTCGGCCAGCGGGATCTCGTAGACCAGGTGCACCTGGCGGCCGTGGTAGCTCATGTTGATCTGCACGCCGCGCTTGTTATTGCACAGCGTCATGACCGGACCGACGTAGTCCTGCGGCATGAACAGCGTGACCTTGACGATGGGCTCGCGGATGTCGGCGATCTTGCCGATCTCCGGCATGCGCGACGGGCTTTCGACCGTGATGATGGAGCCGTCGCGCTGCTCGACCTCGTACACCACGGACGGCGCCGTGGTGATGATGTCCATGTCGAACTCGCGCTCCAGGCGCTCCTGCACGATTTCCATGTGCAGCAGGCCCAGGAAGCCGCAGCGGAAACCGAAGCCCAGCGCCTGCGAGACTTCCGGCTCGAACATGAGCGCCGCGTCGTTGAGCTTGAGCTTTTCCAGCGAGTCGCGCAGCTGGTCGTACTCGGAGCTTTCCACCGGGTACAGGCCGGCGAACACCTGCGGCTTGACTTCCTTGAAGCCCGGCAGCGGCGCGGCGGCCGGCTTGCCGGCCAGCGTGATGGTGTCGCCCACCTTGGCGTCGGCAAGCTGCTTGATGCCGGCGATGACGAAACCCACTTCGCCGGCCGACAGGTGCGGGCGCTGCTGCGACTTGGGCGTGAACACGCCGGTCTGCTCGCACAGGTGGGTGGCGCCGGAGGCCATCAGCAGGATCTTGGCCTTGGGCGTGAGCACGCCGATGATGATGCGCACCAGCATCACCACGCCCACATAGTTGTCGAACCACGAGTCGATGATGAGCGCCTGCAGCGGCGCGTCGGGATCGCCCTGGGGCGCCGGCACCCGGGCGACGATGGCCTCGAGGATTTCGTCGATGCCCATGCCGGTCTTGGCGCTGGCCAGCACGGCCTGCGAGGCGTCGATGCCGATCACGTCTTCGACTTCCTGGCGCGCGCCTTCGGGATCGGCCTGGGGCAGGTCCATCTTGTTGAGCACCGGCACGACTTCCACGCCCAGCTCGATGGCGGTGTAGCAGTTGGCCACGGTCTGGGCCTCGACGCCCTGCGAGGCGTCGACCACCAGCAGCGCGCCTTCGCAGGCCGACAGCGAGCGGCTGACTTCGTAGGAGAAGTCCACGTGCCCCGGGGTATCGATCAGATTCAGGTTGTAGCCCTTGCCGTCCTGCGCCTTGTAGTGCAGGGCGGCCGTCTGCGGCGTGATGGTGATGCCGCGCTCGCGCTCGATTTCCATCGAGTCGAGCACCTGCGCCGACATTTCGCGGTCCGCCAATCCGCCGCAGCGCTGGATCAGGCGATCGGCCAGGGTCGATTTGCCATGATCGATGTGGGCAATGATGGAGAAGTTGCGGATATGCTGCATGCTTGAAGTTATAAGGGGACGGAACACTCGGCACAAGGCCGGAAGACACCGCCGCCGGAGTACGCACGGCTGACGAGAGGGGTGCCTGTGGGCATAGCCCGGGCAAAACGAGGGGGCGCCATGCGCCCCCTCTTGCGGCAACCAGCCATTTTAGCCGGTCTTGAACCATTTTTTTGCCGCCAGGCCCGCGACGGCAAAAAACGCCCCTTTTCAGGGGCGTCGCCGTAAAGCATCACTTGCTGGCGGGAACCGCCACCCATTGGGTCTGGTCGCCGCGGCGCACCAGCAGGCCGGCCGCCCTGCCCTTGTCGAGCTTGGCGACCAGTTCGCCGAACTGCTTGGCGCTGGTGACGTCGGTGTCGTTCAGGGCCAGCACGATGTCGCCTTCCTGCAGGCCGGCCTTGGCGGCCGCGCCCTCGGCGATCTTGACCTGGACGCCGCCCTTGATGCGCAGCTTCTTCTGCACGTCGGCCGGCACGTCGGCCACGCCCAGGCCCAGCGCGTTGGTGGCCTCGGGCACGGGCGCCGCGCCCTGCTTGCCGGCGGCCGGGCTCTTCTCGGTCGGGATCTCGCCCACCTTGACGGTCAGCGTCACGGTCTTGCCCTTGCGCCACACCTGCATGTCGGCGCGGGTGCCCGGCTTGGTTTCGCCGACGATGCGCGGCAGGTCGGACCAGCGCTTGATGGGTTCGTTGTTGAACTTCAGGATCACGTCGCCCGGCTGCACGCCGGCCTGCTCGGCCGGGCCTTCGGGCTCGACGCTGCTGACCAGCGCGCCTTCGGCCTTGGGCAGGCCGATGGCCTCGGCCACGTCCTTGCCGACTTCGCCGATCTGCACGCCGACGCGTCCGCGCGTGACCTTGCCGGTGGTGCGCAGCTGGTCGACGACGCGCATGGCCTCGTCGATGGGGATGGCCAGCGAAATGCCCATGAAGCCGCCGCTGCGCGAAATGATCTGGGAATTGATGCCCACCACCTCGCCTTCCAGGTTGATCAGCGGGCCGCCCGAGTTGCCGGGGGTGACCGCCACGACCGGCTGGATGAACGGCCGGTACTCGCCGGTGTCGCGGCCGATGGCGCTGACGATGCCCGACGTTACGGTGGAATCCAGGCCGAACGGCGAGCCGATGGCCAGCACCCATTGGCCTTTCTTGAGCTTCTTCGGAT
>JAEXBL010000393.1 GCA_023394015.1 Pseudomonadota bacterium
CGTGGCCAAGCGGGCGGGGGCCGCCTCGGCCGCCGCGCCTGCTGAGCGCTGAGCTTCCCCCGTCCTGAGAGAGAGAAAGACGCCCTCATGCTGCGAGAACGACTGATGTGGATCGCCTGGCCCGCCTTTCTGGTGGCCGCGGTGCTGGAGATGATGGTGTTCGCCGTGCTCGACCCCGAGATGCTGACCCTGTTCGGCGAGCGGGCCGGCTGGTCGCGCTACGCGGTCTACACGGTCACCTTCTTCATCTTCTGGTTCATGATGATGGCCTCCAGCGCGCTCACCACCTTGCTGCCCATGGCGCCGGTCGCGGTGAACCGGCGCAAGCTGGAGGCGCTGCCCCGCGCGGAGCGCTGACGCCGGGCCGCAGCCGAGGGGCTGCGGCGGGAAGCTGATGGGGGATGTTGGCGGTCATCAGGCGCCTGATGCCGCGCCCGTGATGCGCTAGTGGGTATTCAAAAGACAGCGCCCGCGCCAAGAAGAAAGGGTGACGAGCCTTGACCCCGGCACTGACTCCAAAGTTAGGGCTGCTTGGTTCCCCACCTGACCCGGTTGGCTCCTTCACCATGCGGGAAGGCCCGTCGCCGGCTATTGTACGCCCTGCAGCCGGCGCTGCGCCTCGGCCAGCCCGAAGCTGAGGGCCAGCAGGTTCAGCACCTCGCCCCGCAGCAGGGCCAGGTCCTCGCTGTCGTGGCTGTCGGACAGGCGCGCCACCAGCCGGCCGGCACGCGGGTGCTGGCAGTCGGCCAGCGCCGCCATCAAGGCGGCGGCCTGGGGGTGGACTTCGGTGCCGACCAGGTCGGCGAAGGCCGAGTCCGGCGTTTCGAGACGGTTCGACATGCTTGATGATCAACCGGGGCGGTCACTGGGCTGCCTGGCCTGACGGGCAGGAAACGCGCCCCGCGCTGACGCTCCTTATGTTGCAGTGCAGCATAACCGGTTCGGCGCCCGTCTGCCAGCCAGCCCGGGCCGGGGAGGCCGGTTTAGAGTCGGTCCCCTGATTCCGGCCAACACCTTTTCGCCCCGTAGAATCCCTGCCCATGTCGTATCTGGTACTGGCCCGCAAATACCGTCCGCGGAACTTCTCCGAAATGGTGGGTCAGGCGCACGTCGTGCAGGCGCTGACCAACGCGCTGACGCAGCAGCGACTGCACCACGCCTACCTGTTCACCGGCACGCGCGGCGTGGGCAAGACCACGGTCTCGCGCATCCTGGCCAAATCGCTCAACTGCACCGGCGCCGACGGACAGGGCGGCATCACCGCCGAGCCCTGCGGCGTGTGCCCCGCCTGCACCGACATCGACGCCGGCCGCTTCGTCGACTACACCGAGCTGGACGCCGCCAGCAACCGCGGCGTGGACGAGGTGCAAAGCCTGCTGGAGCAGGCCGTCTACAAGCCGGTGCAGGGCCGCTTCAAGGTCTTCATGATCGACGAAGTGCACATGCTCACCAACACCGCCTTCAACGCCATGCTGAAGACGCTGGAGGAGCCGCCCGAATACCTGAAGTTCGTGCTCGCCACCACCGACCCGCAGAAGGTGCCGGTCACCGTGCTCAGCCGTTGCCTGCAGTTCAACCTGCGGCCGATGGCGCCGGAGGTCGTGCTGGCGCACCTGACCGAGGTGCTGGCCACCGAAAACGTGCCGGCCGACGCCGGCGCCCTGCGCCTGCTGGCGCGCGCCGCGCGCGGCTCCATGCGCGACGCGCTCAGCCTGACCGACCAGGCCGTGGCCTTCGGCGCCGGCCGGCTGGAGGAGTCCGCGGTGCGACAGATGCTGGGCAGCGTGGACCGCAGCGTGGTGTTCAGCCTGATCGGCGCGCTGGCCGCCGGCGACGGGCGCGCCGTGGTCGAGCTGGCCGATCAGCTGCGCGCCGCCGGCCAGTCGGCCGCCACCACGCTGGAGGACATGGCCAGCGTGCTGCAGCGCATGGCCGTGCGCCAGGCCGTGCCCGACATGCCGGCCGACGACACCGACCCCGAGGCCGAGGAAACCGCCCGCCTGGCCGCGCTGCTGCCCGCCGACGAGACGCAGCTGCTCTACAGCCTGTGCATCCACGGCCGCGCCGAGCTGGGCCTGGCGCCCGACGAATACACCGGCCTGACCATGGTGCTGCTGCGGCTGCTGCCCTTCAAGGCCGCTGCACCGATTCCGGCTGGCGCCACGGCTGAAAAAAAAACTCTGAAGCCGGCTGAGCCGGCGCCGGGCGCTGCCGCATCGACGTTGGCCCAAGCCGATGCCAGCGCGCTGGCTGCACCGCAGCCCGCCACGGAGCCTGCCACGGAGCCCACAGGCGGCGCACCCCAGGCCGCCACCGCGCAGAATGGCTCGCTTCCGGACGAGGCTTCGTCCGACGGCTGGGGCGACGAGGACGGCTTCGCTCCGCCCGATGCCGAACCCGCCGGCGAGCCCGTGTGGGATGACGCGGCGCCCGAATCGCCCCCCACACCGCCAGCGCCCGCCCACCCGCCGCTGCAGCCGCTGCCGGTGCGCGAGCAGTCGTTGCCCGCCGCTCCAGCGCAGAATCGGCCGCCAGCGCCGTCCCACCAAGCGCCTGAAACCACCGAAGTGGTCGCGGTGAAGGTGCGTGAAGGCAGTGATTCGGCACCCCACGCATCACCCCAGCCTCGCCCCGTGCTAGCTGCAGCACCCACCCTGGTGCCCGTCGCCGAAGGCGACTTCTGGCACACCGTGGTGCAGGATCTGGTGGCGCGCGAGGCCATCACTGCCCTGGTGCGCGAACTGGCGCTGCAATCGCAGCTGGTGGCGCGCCCCCCGGGCCCCCGGGGGCTGTGGCCGCTGCG
>JAEXBL010000400.1 GCA_023394015.1 Pseudomonadota bacterium
CAACCCGTCCGAGATGGGCAAGCTGCTCAAGGGCTTGCTGTAAGCAGATCGCGGGCCGAGGCCGCCCTGAAGCGGCCTCCATGCTGCAGCCGGATGCCCCGCCAGGCCATCCGGCTGTATTATTTGAGCCGCCCCAAGTTCCTAGGGAAGAGACAAAGTGGAAGAATTCTTCACCGCCCATTTCTGGGTCGCCGTCGGTCAGATCATCATGATCGACATCCTGCTGGGGGGCGACAACGCCGTGGTGATCGCCCTGGCCTGCCGCGGCCTGCCGCCGCACCAGCGCACCAAGGGCATCATCTGGGGCACGGTGGGTGCCATCGTGCTGCGGGTGATCCTGATCGCCTTTGCGCTGGCGCTGCTGCAGGTGCCCTTCCTCAAGTTCGTCGGCGCGCTGCTGCTGCTGTGGATCGGCATCAAGCTGATCGCCCCCGACGAGGAGGACGCGCACGGCGGCATCCAGGGCAGCGACAAGCTGTGGGGCGCCATCAAGACCATCATCGTGGCCGACCTGGTGATGAGCGTGGACAACGTCATCGCCATCGCCGGCGCCGCGCAGTCGGCGGGCGAGCAGCACCAGCTGCCGCTGGTCATCTTTGGCCTGCTGGTCAGCATTCCCATCATCGTGTGGGGCAGCCAGCTGGTGCTCAAGCTGATGGACCGCTTCCCGGTCATCATCCTGCTGGGCGGCATGCTGCTGGGCTGGATTGCCGGCACCATGGCCCACACCGACCCGGCCCTGGTGGCCTACATCCCGCAGGACCGCAGCGTGCACTACGCCATGGGCGTGGCCGGCGCGCTGCTGGTGCTGGCCATCGGCAAATGGGTGCAAAGCCGCCGCCCACCGCCGGCGTCGGCGGCCTGATGGGCGGCCTCTCGTCGGCGCATGGCATGGCCGCGCGGGCGTTCCGGCGCGGGGCCGTTCGGGTGTGACATGCAGTTCGACTACGGCGCCATCACCGACGTCGGCCGCGTGCGTGCCAACAACGAGGACGCCGTCACCGTCGACACCGCGCGCGGCGTGGCCGTGCTGGCCGACGGCATGGGCGGCTACAACGCCGGCGAAGTGGCCAGTGCCCTGGCCGTGGACCTGGTCGTCGGCGAAATGGCCCGCTGGCTGGACGAGGCCGGCGAGGTGGCCGGCGCGCGCGAGCTGCGCCGCGCCATGGAAATCTGCGTCGACACCGCCAACCGCGCCATCTTCGACGCCGCCAACACCCACGCCGCCTACGCCGGCATGGGCACCACCCTGGTGATGGCGGTGCTGCGCGAGGGCATGGCCCTGATCGGCCATGTCGGCGACTCGCGCGCCTACCGCTGGCGGGGCGGCCTGCTGGAGCAGCTCACGCGCGACCATTCCCTGCTGCAGGAGCAGATCGACATCGGCCTGATCACGCCCGAAGAGGCCGCCGCCTCCGGCAACCGCAACCTGGTCACGCGCGCCCTCGGCGTGGAGGACACGGTGCTGCTCGACCTGCGCGAGGTGGACCTGCAGGATGGCGACCAGCTGCTGCTGTGTTCCGACGGCCTCAACGACCTGGTGCGCGACGAAGAAATGGCGCAGGTGCTGGCCGGCGCCGACGCGCCGGATGCCAAGTGCCAAAGCCTGGTGGACCTGGCCAATGTGCGGGGCGGCCGCGACAATGTCTCCGTCATCATCGCGCAGGTGCGTGAACTGCCTAAAAAGTCCGGGGTCGTTTCCAAATTGTTGAGAAAATAGGCAACATGCGTTTGTGAGCGGCGTGCCTGCTGCGCTCCAATCGAACACCCAGCCCAGTACAAAGCAGAATATCGGGAGTCGTCATGCCGAAGTTGATCGTTTCGATCGACGGTGTCGTCGTCAAGGAATACCAGCTCATCAAGGACCGCTCGACCATCGGCCGGCGGCCCTACAACGACGTCGTCATCGACAACCTGGCCGTCAGCGGCGAGCACGCCGTGATCCAGATGGTCGATGGTCGTGCCGTGCTCGAGGACCTGGGCAGCACCAACGGCACCTACGTCAACGGCCAGGCCATCCGCAAGCAGGAACTGGCCCACGACGACACCATCGAGGTCGGCAAGTACAAGCTCCGCTTCGTCGATGGCGACACGCTGTCCGCGCCGGTCAGCCTGTCGGGCACCGGCCTGTCGCTGCCCATGGGAGTGGATGCCGACACCGTGCCCGGTGCCCAGGTCGCCGGCCCGCGCGTGCGCGTGCTCAACGGCAGCTCGGCCGGGCGCGAGCTGGCGCTGACCAAGGTGGTCACCACCATCGGCAAGCCCGGCCTGTCGGTGGCCTCCATCACGCGGCGCGCGCACGGCTTCGATCTGGCGCAGGTCGAGGGCACGCACGTGGCCGCCGTCAACGGCGTGCCGGTGGATGCCGGCCCCATCACCCTGCAGAACCGCGATCAGATCGACCTGGGCGGCATCCGCCTGGAGTTCGTCGACCGCTGAAGCGCGCGCCCGGCGCGGGCGCCGAAGTGACGCATGACTTCGCTGCGCTCGATGACTGGCGCTGGCGCGCCATGACGGATGACCAATGACCAAGCGCCCTGCGGGCCGATGCCTTTCGTCACTGCTCATGCGCTCGTCAGAGCGCGGTCATTCGTCATGCGTGGCACGCAACGCCATGGATATGCCTCCGAAAGCAAACGACTTGGAGAATCCCGTCATTGCCGCGAAGGCGGGAATCCATGCCTTCACCCACCGTGGCACTTGGAGTCGTCCCTTGGATTCCCGCCTTCGCGGGAATGACGGGGCGAGCAGTGGGTTTCGGGTGAATGGCGCTCGGATAGTCGGCTGACACGGCATGACCCTGAAGCGCCACCGCAAGCGCATGCTGGCCACCGCGCTGCTGGTGCTGCTGGCCGTGCTGCACGCGGCGGACCTGTGGCCCATCACCCCGCTGCACCGGCTGGACGAGGCGCTGTACGACCGGCGCCTCAAGCTGACCATGCCGCAAACCTTGGACGAGCGCGTCGTCATCGTCCACATCGACGAGCCCAGCCTGGCGCGCCTGGGCCAATGGCCCTGGCCCCGCACCCGCGTGGCCGCCTTGGTGCGCGAGCTGACCGAGCGCCAGCAGGTGGCCGCGCTGGGGCTGGACGCCGTGTTTGCCGAGCCCGACGGCAGCTCCGGCCTGCCGCAGCTCCAGCGCCTGGCGCGCGAAGAGCTGCAGGGCAACGCCGCCTTCGCCGACTGGCTGGCCCGCGCCGCGCCGCAGCTCGACCACGACGCCGCCCTGGCCCGCGCCCTGCAGCAAGGCCCGGTGGCCCTGGGCTACTACTTCAGCAGCGACCGCGAAGCCCGCCGCAGCGGCACCCTGCCGCGCCCGCTGGACGCTTCGGGCAGCCCGGGCGCGCTGCCCCCCGGCCTGCTGCACTGGGACGGCTACGGCGGCAACATCGCCCCGCTCACCGCGGCCGCGCCCCGAGCGGGCTTCTTCAACGCCGTGGCCGACCCGGACGGCAAGCTGCGCGCCGTGCCGCTGGTGGCCGCCTTAGACGGGCGGCTGTACGAATCGCTGGCCCTGGCCACCCTGCGCCTGGGCCTGGGCAATCCCAGCGTTCGGCTGGAGCGCGTGGCCAGCCAGGCCGACGGCGCGCTGGCCGCGGTGTTGCTGGGCGCGGGCGATCAACTCAGGCGGCTGCCCGTTGACACCCGCGGCACCGCGCTGGTGCCCTACCGCGGCGCCGGCGGGCCGGGCGGCGGCTCGTTCCGCTACGTCTCGGCGCTGGACGTGCTGGAAGGGCGTTTGCCCGCCGGGTCGCTGCAAGGCCGCTACGCCCTGGTCGGCTTCACCGCGCCCGGCCTGATGGACCTGCGCGCCACCCCGGTGGGCGAGGCCTACCCCGGCGTCGAGGTGCACGCCAGCCTGATCTCCGGCATGCTCGACGGACGCATCGCCGTGCGGCCCGACTACGCCAGGGGCTACGAAGTCGCCCTGCTGCTGGGCCTGGGCACCGTGCTGGCGC
>JAEXBL010000001.1 GCA_023394015.1 Pseudomonadota bacterium
GTCGTAGCCGGCGGGCAGGCGCACCTCGAAGCCCCAGGGCTCGCCGCGGCGCCAGCCGGCGTTCTGCAGGAACTTGGCGGTGGAAGCCAGCGCGTCGGGCACGCTGTCCACGATGTCGCGGCGGCCATCGCCGTCGAAGTCGACCGCGCTGCGGAAGAAGGTGCTGGGCATGAACTGCGTCTGTCCGAAGGCGCCGGCCCAGGAACCGCTGAGCTTGTCGGCCGCGATGTGGCCTTCCTGCAGGATGCGCAGCGCGGCGGCGAACTCGCCGCGGAAGTAGGCCTGCCGCCGCCCGAAACACGACAGCGTGGCCAGCGACTGCACCAGCGGCCGACCGCCCAGGTTCTGGCCGAAGTTGCTCTCGACGCCCCACACGCCGACCACGATGTGCGGCGCCACGCCGCTTTGCTGCTCTATTTTTTGCAGCGTGTCGTGCCAGCGGTTGTAGGCGGCGCGGCCATCGGCCACGCGCTCGTCGTCGACCAGCATGGCCAGGTAGTCCCAAACCGGCAGCGTGAATTCGGGCTGGCGGTTCAGCAGCACCAGCACCGAGGGGTCGGCCGCCAAGCCGCCGGTGTGCTGGGCGTAGGTGGCGGCGGCGATGTTGCGAAAGGCGGGCGTGCCCTTCAGCTCGCCCAGGCAGCGGCTGAAGTCGGCCGGGTCGATGGCCGGCGGCGCATCCTGCGCGTGGGCGGCGCCGGCGCCCAGCAGGGCGGCGGCGACCAGCAGGGCGGAGAAGCCGCGGCGGCGGGGAGAGCGGTGAATCTGCATCATTCAAAAATGATAGCTGATCGCGCTCGTCCCTCGGGCGTTGGCGGCCGGTTTCGTTTGAAGCCGGCGGTTTCCCCTCGGGCCCCTCAGGCCCGCTGCGCGCCGGACTGCAGGTTCAGCACCAGGTCGTGGGTGCTGGCGTCGTCCGGCGTGGGCTGGTCGCTGAAGCCCAGGCTGGCGGCCAGCTGGCGCATGCGCTGGTTCTCGGTCAGCACCGTGGCCAGCAGGTGCTGGGTGCCGCTGGCGCGTTGGTAGCGGATCAGCTTGTCCATCAGCACGCGGCCCAGGCCGGTGCCCTTCATCTCGGGCAGCAGGATGATGCCGAACTCGGCGCCGATGTTGTCCGGGTCGGCAATGGCGCGCGCCACGCCCAGGGTCTTTTCCTCGCCGTCCGGGGTGGTGACGGTGGCGATGAAGGCCATCTCGCGCGTGTAGTCGATCTGCACCAGGCGCGCCAGCTCGCTGCGCTCGAGCACGCGGCGGCTGTAGAAGAAGCGCATGCGCATGTCCTCGGCGTCCAGCGCGTCGACGAAGGCGCGGTGGCGCGCCTCGTCCTCGGGGCGGATCGGGCGCAGCGTCAGGCGCTGGCCCTGCCAGTCGATGACCTCGGTCAGCTCGGCCGGGTAGGGCTGGATGGCGAAGTTGGCCGCGCCGGCGGGCAGCTTGCTGCTCACGCGCACGCGCGCGTCCAGCGCGATGGCGCCTTCGTGGTTGACGATCAGCGGGTTGATGTCCAGCTCGGCCACCTCGGGCACGTCGGCCAGCAGTTGCGACACCGCCTTCAGCGTGGCGACGATGGCGTCCATGTCGGCCGGCGGCACGTCGCGGTAGCCCTTGAGCAGCTTGGCCACGCGGGTGCGGTCGATCAGCGCGCGCGCCAGCGGCGCGTTCAGCGGCGGCAGGGCCATGGCGCTGTCCTTCATCACCTCCACCGCCGTGCCGCCCTGGCCGAACAGGATCACGGGGCCGAAGGTGGAGTCGATGCTGGCGCCGATGATCAGCTCCTGCGCCTGCGACATCTTCACCATGCGCTGCACGGTGAAGCCGTCCAGCCTGGCGTCGGGGAAGGTGTTGCGCACGCGCGCCAGCACCTGCTCGACGGCGGCGCGCACCTCGCCCTCGTCCTGCAGGTTCAGCACCACGCCGCCCACGTCGGACTTGTGCGAGATGTCCTCGGACAGGATCTTGATGACCACCGGAAAGCCGATGCGCGCCGCCTCGGCGGCCGCGGCGTCGGCGTCGGCCGGCACGGTGCGGGTGGTCACCACCGGGATGTGGTAGGCCTCGCACACGGCCTTGGCCTCCGGCTCGGTCAGCATGTCGCGGCCGCTGGCCAGCACCTTCTGGACCAGCGCGCGCACGCCGGCCACGTCGGGCGTGCTGCCGTCGGCCAGCAGGGTGGCGGGCGGGGCCTCGCACAGCTCGGCCTGGTTGCGCGCGTAGCGCTGCAGCATGCCGATGGCGGCCACGGCCTGCTCGGGCATGTCGTAGCAGGCGATGCCGGCCTGCACGAACAGCGCGCGCGCCTCGGCCACCGCCGGGCCGCCGACCCAGGCGCTGACCACCGGCAGCGGCCGCTTGCCGGCCGGCTGGATGGCCGGCACCATGGCACGGGCGATGTCGGTGGAGGGCACGATGGCCGTCGGCGCGTGGATGAACAGCAGCGTGCCGATGTCGCCGGGGTGGCGCGCCAGCGCGTTCAGCGCGTCCACGTAGCGCTGGGCCGGCGCGTCGCCGATGATGTCCACCGGGTTGTCGCGCGACCAGTTGGCGGGCAGCACCTGGTCCAGGTCCTGGCGCAGCGCCGGGCTCAGCTCGGCCATGGGCACGTCGTGCACCGCCGCGGCGTCGGCGGCCATCACGCCCACGCCGCCGCCGTTGGTGAGCACCGTCATCTTGTCGCCGATGGGTGCCTTGAAGCGGGTCAGGATCTCGGCCGCCAGGAACAGCTCGTCCAGGCTGTCCACGCGCAGCATGCCGGCGCGGGCGATGGCGGCGTCGTACACGTTGTCGGCGCCGGCCAGCGCGCCGGTGTGCGAGGCGGCGGCCTTCTGGCCCTGCTCGCTGCGGCCGGCCTTGACCACGATCACCGGCTTGTTGCGCGCCGCCGCGCGGGCCGCCGACATGAACTTGCGCA
>JAEXBL010000069.1 GCA_023394015.1 Pseudomonadota bacterium
GCGCCGGCCACGCGCGGTCTTTGCGCCAGGGCGGCCTTCAGCGCCGGCGGCCGGGTGTGGCCGTGCTGCGCGATCAGCAGGCCGCGGCGCTGCAGGCGGTCGATGTCTTCGGCGATGCCATCGCCAAACAGGTCGAGCAGCTCGGCCTCGGTGCGCGCGCCGTTGCACAGCACCAGCACCTGCCGCTCGCGCAGGCTGAGCAGGTCGCGCTGCAACAGCGCGGCCCGCCCCTGGTCGGTTTTCAGGTAGATCATGAAGCGGTATCGGCCCCTCGAACGGGGGGCAAATTATCGCCGCAGTGGCGATGCGCACCCCAGGTGGGCGGGCGCTTCGCGCGCCTGAAGGGTGCGCGGCCCGCCCCCGGCCACCTGCTCAGCCCGCCACCGGGGCCGGCACGCCGGCGCCGCGCCGCAGGCGCCGCGACTGCAGCCACACCACCAGCGCCAACAGCAGCAGCGCCGGCACGAACAGCCACTCCTTCACCGGGCGCGCCACCGGCACTTCGGCGGCCTTGATCTTGAAGCTCTGCTCCAGCCCCAGCTTCTCGGCCACGCTGCCAAAGCGCACGCCCACCACCGACAGCTCGTCGCCGTCGGGCATCACCGTGACGCCGGCCGCGGCCAGGCGCTTGCGGTAGTCGTCCGCCTTCGGCCCCAGCGGCAGCAGGATGCCCTTGCGCACCTCCTTGCCCTCCAGGCTGGTGCCCTCGATCCAGAGCCGCTTGCTCGAGTTCGCCGGCGCGTCGGCGATCTGCTGGTGCATGGCCTCGCCGCGGATCTCGTCGAACGGCGGGTAGAGCATGTCCATCCAGAAGCCAGGCCGGAACAGGGTGAAGCACACTAGCAGCAGCGCCAGCGTCTCGTACCAGCGGGTCCTGGTGACGAAATAGCCCTGCGTGGCGGCCGCGAACACCAGCATGGCGACGATCGCCGAGCCGATGGTGATGACGGTGTGGATCGGGCCGCTGAGCCCGATCAGCAGCAGCTGCGTGTTGAAGATGAACAAGAACGGCAGGATCGCCGTGCGCATGCTGTAGTAGAAGGCGGTGATACCGACCTTGATCGGGTCGTGCTTGGCGATCGCCGCGGCGGCAAACGAGGCCAGCCCGACCGGCGGCGTGACGTCGGCCATCAGGCCGAAATAGAACACGAACATGTGCACCGCGATCAGCGGCACGATCAGGCCGCTTTGCGCCCCCAGCTCGACCACCACCGGCGCCATCAGGGTCGAGACCACGATGTAGTTGGCGGTGGTCGGCAGGCCCATGCCCAGGATCAGGCTGATCACCGCCACCAGCACCAGCATCAGCATCACGTTGCCGCCCGAGAGGATCTCGACCACCTCGGTCATCACCAGGCCGACGCCGGTCAGCGACACGGTGCCGACGATGATGCCGGCGGCCGCCGTCGCCAGGCCGATGCCGATCATGTTGCGGGCCCCGGTGGCCAAGCCCTCGACCAGCTCCATCACGCCGGTCATGAAGGCGCGGCCGACCTGGCCGCGGCCGCGCATCAGGCTCAGGATGGGGCGCTGCGTCACCATGATGAAGATCATGAACACCGTGGCCCAGAAGGCCGACAGCGCGGGCGACAGCTGCTCCACCATCAGGCACCACACCAGCACCACCACCGACAGCAGGTAGTGCAGCCCGGAGCGCACGGTGGGGCCGGTCTCGGGCAGCTCGAACACCGGCGAGTTGGGGTCGTCGATCTCCAGCTCCGGCTGGCGCGAGCCGATCCACAGCAGCAGCAGGTAGGCCAGCAGCAGGCCGAGCGCGATCACCACGGCGGCGCCCTCGCCCAGCACCGACTTGACGAAACCCACGCCGTAGTAGGTGGCCGCCGCCAGGATGATGAAGCCGCTGACGGTCATCGCGAACGAGATCAGGCGCTGCGTGCCGGTGGAGCGGGTGCGCCGGGGCAGGCCCTCCATGCCGGCCTTGAGCGCCTCCAGGTGCACGATGTAGAACAGCGCGATGTAGGAAATCAGCGCCGGCAGGATGGCGTGCTTCATCACCTGCACGTAGGGGATGCCGACGTATTCCACCATCAGGAACGCCGCCGCGCCCATCACCGGCGGCATGATCTGGCCGTTGACCGAGGACGAGACCTCGACCGCGCCGGCCTGGTCGCCGCGGTAGCCGACGCGCTTCATCAGCGGGATGGTGAAGGTGCCGGTGGTCACCACGTTGGCGATCGACGAGCCCGAGATGATGCCCGTGGCCGCCGAGGACACCACCGCCGCCTTGGCCGGGCCGCCGCGCAGGTGCCCCAGCAGGGCGAACGCGCTCTTGATGAAGTAGTTGCCGGCGCCGGCCTTGTCGAGCAGCGAGCCGAACAGCACGAACAGAAAGATGAAGCCGCTGGAGACGCCCAGCGCGACGCCGAACACGCCCTCGGTGGTCAGCCAGAAGTGCGAGGCCGCCCGGTCCAGCGAGGCGCCGCGGTGCGCCAGCATGTCGGGCATGTACGGGCCGGCGAAGGTGTAGGTCAGGAACACCGTGGCCACCACCACCATCGGCATGCCCAGCACGCGGCGGGTCGCTTCCAGCAGCAGCAGGACGCCGACGATGAAGGCATACACGTCCCGCTGCGTCGGCGCGCCCGGGCGCGTCGCCAGCTCGCGGTAGAAGAGGAACAGGTAGCCGGCGCAGAACGCCCCGGCCAGCGCCAGCACCCAGTCGGTGATCGGCACCCGGTCGGTCGGCGAGCGCGCCATGGCGGGGTAGGCCATGAAGCCGAGAAACATGGCGAACGCCAGGTGGATCGCGCGCGTCTCGGTGTCGTTGAAGATGCCGATGCGCAGCGAGAACGGCAGCGGCGAGGCGACCCACAGCTGGAACAGCGACCACGCCACCGCCGTCAGCAGCAGCAGCCGGCCGACCAGCGGGCCCGGCTGGCGCCCGCCGATGTCGCTGTCCTCGACCAGCTTGTTGACGTCGATCGCGGGGGCCGCGTCGTCCTTGGTTGCGCTCATGCTTGTTCTCCGCAGCTGGCCTGCATCGTGACCTCGATGCTGGCCAGAGAGCTGTCGATGCCTGCGCCCCAAGGCACGCGGCCTCGGGGCGGGTCGGGCGAACTACAAAAAACGCCCCATGCCGGTCGAGCTCAGCATGGGGCGCCCGGCGCCCGCAACGGGGCGGCGGCTCAGGCCGGCATCACTTCAGCCAGCCCTTTTCCTGGTAGTACTTGGCCGCGCCCGGGTGCAGGGGCGCCGACAGGCCGTCCTTGACCATGTTCTCGGGCTTCAGGTGCGCCAGCGCCGGGTGCAGCTTCTTGAACTCGTCGAAGTTGTCGAACACCGCCTTGACCAGGGTGTAGACCTGGTCGTCGGGCGCCTTGGCCGAGGTGACGAAGGTGGCCAGCACGCCGTAGGTCGGCGTCGGCTGCTCGTTGCCCTTGTACAGGCCGCCCGGGATGTCGGCCTTGGCGTAGTAGGAGTTCTCGGCCACCAGCTTGTCGACCGCGGGCCCGGTGATGGGCACCAGCTTGGCGCCGCAGGTGGTCACCGGGTCCTGGATGTTGGCGCTGGGGTGGCCGACGCCGTAGAAGAAGGCGTCGATCTTGTTGTCGCACAGCGCGGCGCCATGCTCGTCGGCACGCAGCTCGGACGCCAGGCCGAAGTCGTTCAGCTTCCAGTCCAGCGCGCCGAGCAACATCTCCATCGACGCGCGCGTGCCCGAGCCGGGATTGCCGACGTTGACGCGCTTGCCCTTCAGGTCGGTGAAGCCCTTGACATTGGCGTCGGCGCGCGCCAGCACCGTGAACGGCTCGGGATGCAGCGAGAACACCGAGCGCAAATCGTCGAAGGCGCCGTTCTTCTCGAAGCTGCTGGTGCCCTTGTAGCCGTGGTAGTTCCAGTCGGACTGCGCAACGCCGAAGTCCAGGTCGCCGGCGCGGATGGTGTTGATGTTGGCCACCGAGCCGCCGGTGGACTCCACCGTGCAGCGGTAGCCGTGCTTGGCGCGGTCCTTGTTGACCAGGCGGCAGATGGCGCCGCCGGCGGCGTAGTACACGCCGGTCACGCCGCCGGTGCCGATGGTCATGAACTTCTGCTGTGCCATGACGGGCGCCGACAGCATCGCGGTAGAGGCGGCCGCGGCCACGGCCAGGGTTTTCAGAACGCTCTGGATGCGCATCGTTTCGTATCTCCTGAATGAAAGTTGGTCAGCCTTGGGCGATCGCGGCGTCCACCGCCTCGGCCAGACGCGACACGATGAGTGCCAGATCGTCTGCCGTGGCGATGAACGGCGGCGCCAGCAGGACGTGGTCACCATAACGGCCATCGACCGTTCCGCCCATGGGATAAACGAGTAGTCCGCGCTCGAACGCGGCGGCCTTGATCCTGGCGTGCAGGCGCCGCGCGGGGTCGAACGGCGCCTTGCTGGCGCGGTCCTGCACCAGCTCGATGCCCCACATGAAGCCGCGGCCGCGGATGTCGCCCACGTGCGGGTGACCGCCCAGTTTATCCAGCAGCAGCGCCTGCAGCACCGCCGCGTCGCGCCGCACCTTCTGCAGCAGGCCGTCCCGCTCGATGACCTGCTGCACGGCCAGCGCCGCGGCACAGGCCACCGCATGGCCGATGTAGGTGTGACCATGCTGAAACAAGCCGCTGCCGCCCGCGAAGGCCTGGACGATGTGCTGTTGCGCCAGCACCGCACCGATGGGCTGGTAGCCACCGCCCAGCCCCTTGGCGATGGTCATCAGGTCGGGCACCACGCCTTCCTGCTCGCAGGCGTGCAGGGTGCCGGTGCGGCCCATGCCGCACATCACCTCGTCCAGGATGAGCAGCACGCCGTGGCGGTCGCACACCTCGCGCACCACCTTCAGGTAGCCCGGCACCGGCACCAGCACGCCGGCGGTGGCGCCGCCCACGGTCTCGGCCACGAAGGCCAGCACCTTGGCGGGGCCTAGACGCTGGATGGTGTCGTCCAGCTCCTGCGCCAGCCGCTGGCCGTATTGCTCGGGCGTCTCGCCCTCGCGCTGGTCGCGGTAGGGGTAGCACGGCGCCACGTGGGCGACGTCGATCAGCAGCGGCGCGAACTGCCGGCGCCGCCAGGCGTTGCCGCCCACGGCCAGCGCGCCCAGCGTGTTGCCGTGGTAGCTCTGGCGCCGGGCGATGAACAGGCTGCGCTCGGGCTGGCCGATTTCAACGAAATACTGGCGAGCCATCTTTAGCGCCGCCTCGACGGCCTCGGAGCCGCCGCTGACCAGGTAGGCGTGGCTGGTGCCGGCGGGCCCGGTGCGCACCAGTTGCTCGGCCAGTTGCTCGGCGACCTCGGTAGTGAAGAAGCTGGTGTGCACGTAGGCCAGCTGGTCGATCTGCCGGTGCATGGCCGCCAGCACCTCGGCATGGCCATGGCCCAGGCAGGACACGGCCGCGCCACCCGAGGCGTCGAGGTAGCGCCGGCCGGCGGCGTCCTCGATCCACACCCCCAGCCCGCGCAGCGCCATGGGCGGGGTAGCCAGCAGGCTGCGATGAAAAACATGGGTGCCGCTCATGCTGTCAGCCTCCAGAAGAAAAAACGCCGGCGACCATGAAATGCACGGTTGCCGGCGTCTGGTGGGTGCGGGCTGCGCTACTGCGCCGTCCAGCCGCCGTCGTTGGCCCAGGCCTGGCCGCGCACGTTGGCGGCGGCGTCGCTGCAGAAGAACACCGCCATGGCGCCCAGCTGCTCGGGCGTAGTGAACTGCTGCGAGGGCTCCTTCTCGCTCAGCAGCTCGCGCGTGGCCTGCTCGACGCTGATCTTCTGCGTCGCGGCGCGGGCGTCGATCTGCTGCTGCACCAGCGGCGTCAGCACCCAGCCGGGGCAGATGGCGTTGGCGGTGACGCCGGTGGTGGCCAGTTCCAGCGCCGTCACCTTGGTCAGGCCGACGATGCCGTGCTTGGCCGCCACGTAGGCCGACTTGTCCTTCGACGCCACCAGCCCGTGCACCGAGGCGATGTTGATGATGCGGCCCCAGTTCCTGTCCACCATGTGCGGGATCGCCAGTCGCGTGGTGTGGAAGGCCGACGAGAGGTTGATGGCGATGATGGCGTCCCAGCGCTCGACGGGGAAGTCGCGGATGCTGGCCGTGTGCTGGATGCCGGCGTTGTTGACCAGGATGTCGACGCCGCCGAACTGCTGGGCGGCGAAAGCCATCATGGCCTCGATCTCGGCCGACCGGCTCATGTCGGCGCCGTGGTATTCGGCGCGCACGCCGTGGGCGGTGATCTGCGCCTTCGGGCCATCGACGTCGCCAAAGCCGTTCATCACGATGTTGGCGCCCTGTTTGGCCAGCTCGATGGCGATCCCCAGCCCGATGCCGCTGGTGGAGCCGGTGACCAGGGCGGTCTTGCCTTTCAGCATGCTCATGCGTGTCTCTCTGCGAACGTCGGCTTACTGGATCAGCGGCACGCCGGTCTTGCTCTGCGCTTCCTCGAGCGTCACGCCCTCGGCCAGCTCGGCCACCTTCAGCCCTTCGGGTGTCACGTCGAACACGCCCAGGTCGGTGATGATGCGGTCGACCACGCCCAGGCCGGTGAGCGGCAGCGTGCACTCGGGCACGATCTTCAGGTCGGTGGTGCCGTCCTTCTTGCGCGCCACGTGCTCCATCAGCACGATCACGCGCGGCACGCCGGCCACCAGGTCCATGGCGCCGCCCATGCCCTTGACCAACTAGCCGGGAATCATCCAGTTGGCCAGGTCGCCCTTGTCGGTGACCTGCATGGCGCCCAGGATGCTGAGGTTGATCTTGCCGCCGCGGATCATGGCAAAGCTGTCGTGGCTGCCGAAGATGCTGCTGCCCTTGAGCGTGGTCACGGTCTGCTTGCCGGCGTTGATGAGGTCGGCGTCCACCTCGTCCTGGGTCGGGAACGGGCCGATGCCGAGCATGCCGTTCTCGGACTGCAGCCACACCTCCTTGTCGGCCGGCACGTGGTTCGCCACCAGGGTGGGAATGCCGATGCCGAGGTTGACGTAGAAGCCGTCCTGCAGCTCCTGGGCCGCGCGTGCGGCCATCTGGTCTTGGGTCCAAGCCATGTCTCGATCTCCTTTTTACTTGTGCTCGCGCAGCGTGAGTTTCTCGATGCGCTTTTCGGGCGTCGGGTTGTGCACGATGCGGTGCACGTAGATGCCGGGCAGGTGGATGTCGTCGGGCGCCAGCTCGCCGTTGGCGACGATGCGCTCGACCTTGACGATGCAGACCTTGCCCGACATGGCGCAGGCCGGGTTGAAGTTGCGCGCCGTCAGGTTGAAGCGCAGGTTGCCCGAGCGGTCGGCCACGTCGGCCTTGACCAGGGCCACGTCGGCCACCAGCGAGCGCTCCATCACGTAGGTTTCGCCGTCGAACTCGCGCAGCTCCTTGCCTTCGGCCACCAGCGTGCCGACGCCGGTCTTGGTGAAGAAGGCCGGAATGCCGGCGCCGCCGGCGCGCAGCTTCTCGGCCAGCGTGCCCTGCGGGGTGAACTCCAGCTCCAGCTCGCCGGCCAGGTACTGGCGCTCGAACTCCTTGTTCTCGCCCACGTAGGAGCTGATCATCTTCTTGATCTGGCGCGTCTCCAGCAGCTTGCCCAGGCCAAAGCCGTCCACGCCGGCGTTGTTGGAGATCACGGTCAGGTCCTTCACGCCCGAATCGCGCAGCGCGTCGATCAGGGCCTCGGGGATGCCGCACAGGCCGAAGCCGCCCACGGCGAGCAGCTGGCCGTCCTGGACGACGCCGCTCAAGGCCTCGGCGGCCGAGGGGTAAATCTTGTTCACAGCAATGTCTCTCCTGAAGGTGGAAATGGGTCGTTGGAAAGGTCGACCGGCAAGCGTCGAGCACCCTCTAAGATACTACGTAATCAGCTACGTAGTATTTCGTAATGGACTACCCTGCCGCCGTGCCCGACCTGCCCAGCCAACCGCCCGCGGGACTGCCCGACTACCGCCTCGCCTTTCAGCTGGCGCCGGTGGGCCTGATCCTCTCACGCGAGCGCCACATTGTCGATTGCAACGAGCGCGTGTGCGCCATCTTCGGCGCCACGCCCGAGCAGTTGATCGGCCAGAGCTTTCGCATCCTCTACCCCAGCGCCGACGAGTACGAGCGCACCGGCGCGCGCATCGCGCCCATCCTCAACCGCGAGGGCGTGTACGCCGACAACCGGGTGATGAAGCGCGTGGGCGGCGCGCACGCCGGCGAGACCTTCTGGTGCCACGTCAACGGCCGCGCCATCGACCGCGGCGCGCCGCACGCCGCCGGCATCTGGACCTTCGAGGACCTGAGCGCGCAGCGCCCCGTCACCGCGCGCCTGACGCCGCGCGAGCGCGAGGTGGCGGCGCAGCTCACGCGCGGCCTCACGGCCAAGGAGATCGGCCGCGAGCTGGGCCTGAGCCACCGCACGGTGGAAGTGCACCGCGCCCGCCTGATGCGCAAGTACCAGGCCAGCACCACCGCCGAGCTGGTGCAAAAGCTGATGGGCGGTCTGTAAGACCCTGCCCGGGTCGTGGCCTCCCCCACGCCGCTGGCCTGCCGCGGCCGGCTGCGCTACGGTGCGGTGCTTCCGCTGGCGCGCTGCCGCGCCGGCGCCCCACACCGAAAGCCCGCGCATGCTGTCCCCGCTTCATCCGCCCGGCGCGCCGCGCATCGTGCACGGCCAGCCGCCCTCGGCCCTGGCGGCGCGCAGCGCGGCGCAGCAGTTGCGCGCCACGCTGCAGGGCGACCCGCCCGCCATCGCGCCCAAGTACCTGTACGACGCCCGTGGCTGCGCGCTGTACGAGGCCATCACCGAACTGCCTGAGTACCACCTGCCGCGCGTCGAGCGCGCCATCCTCGATGCGCACCAGCGGGCGATCCTGGCGCTGCTGCCGCGCGATGCCGAGCTGATCGACATCGGCAGCGGCGACGGCCTGAAGGCGCGCCGCTGGCTGGATGCCGGCATCGTGCGCCGCTACATCGGCGTGGACATTGCCGAGGACTGGCTGCGCGAGGCGCTGCACCGTGGCAGCCAGCGCTACCCCGGCGTGCAGTTCGACGGCGTGGTGACCGACCTGGGCTGGGGCCTGCAACTGCCGCTGCCGCGCGAGCAGGGGCGCCCGCGCATCTTCTGGTACCCCGGCTCGTCGATCGGCAATTTCGAGCCGGCCGCGGCCACCGCGCTGCTGGCGCAGCTGCGCGCGCTGATGCGCGCCGGCGACGCGCTGGTGCTGGCCGGGGACGGCCCGGTGGCGCTGGCGCGCATGCTGCGCGCCTACGACGACGCGGCCGGCGTCACCGCCGCCTTCAACCTGAACGTGCTGGACGTGGTCAACCGCGCACTCGGTGCCGGCTTCGATGCCGCCGCCTTTGCCCACCGCGCCGTGTTCAATGCTGGCGCCAGCCGCATCGAGATGCACCTGGTGAGCCGGCGCGCGCAGCGCATTCCGCTCGGTGCCGGGCAGGTGCTGCAACTGCGCGCCGGCGAGCACATCGTCACCGAGCATTCCTACAAGCACGCCGCGCCGCAGGCCGGGCAGATGCTGCACAGCGCCGGCTTCGAGCACCTGCAGCGCTTCGGCATCGACGGCGAGGTCTATGGCGTGTACGTGGCCCGTGTCGAGCATGCCGGGCCTTGAATCGCTGGCCGCCGTGCGCGCCGCCACCGAGCGGCTGGTGCACGGCCTCACGCCCGACGACTGCATGGTGCAGTCGATGCCCGACGCCAGCCCGATCAAGTGGCACCTGGCGCACACCAGCTGGTTCTTCGAGCAGTTCATCCTGCAGCCCGCCGGCGTGGCGCCGTTCGATGCGCGCTTCGCGGCGCTGTTCAACTCCTACTACGTGGGGGCCGGCACGCGCCACCCGCGCGCGCGGCGCGGCGACCTGTCGCGCCCGCCGCTCGACGCGGTGATGGCCTGGCGCCAGCACGTGACGCAGGCCGTGGCCGACCTGCTGCCGGGCGCCGACGCGCGCACGGCCGAACTGGTGCGCCTGGGGCTGGAGCACGAGCAGCAACACCAGGAGCTGATCCTCACCGACCTGAAGCACCACTTCTTCGTGCAGCCGCTGGCACCGGTGTACCGCCCGGCGCCCGCGCGGGCGCCCGCCGCGCCGGCGGCCCTGCGCTTCATCGACGTGGCCGGCGGCCTGTGCGAGATCGGCCACGCCGGCGGCGCCTTCGGCTTCGACAACGAGTTTCCGCGCCACCGCGTGTGGCTGCAGCCCTTCGCCCTTGCCGACCGGCTGGTGACCGAGGGCGAGTACCTGGCCTTCATGCAGGACGGCGGCTACGCGCAGGCCGCGCTGTGGCTGTCCGACGGCTGGGCGCTGCGCGAGGTCGAGGACTGGCAGGCGCCGCTGTACTGGCGGCAGGACGAGGCCGGCGCCTGGCAGGTGTTCACCCTGGCCGGCTGGCGCGCGCCGCAAGCCGACGCGCCGGTGTGCCACCTCAGCCACTACGAGGCCGATGCCTTCGCCCGCTGGGCCGGCGCGCGCCTGCCCACCGAGGCCGAGTGGGAACACGCCGCCGCCAGCTTGCCGCACGCGCACGCCGGCTGGCATGGTGCGCTGCTGGAGGACGAGGCCTTCCACCCCCAGCCGGCCGCGCCCGGCACCGGCCTGCGCCAGGTGCTGGGCGACTGCTGGCAATGGACGGCCAGCGCCTACCTGCCCTACCCCGGCTACCGCGTGCCCGAAGGCACGGTGGGCGAATACAACGGCAAGTTCATGTCGGGCCAGATGGTGCTCAAGGGCGCCTCGGCCGCCACGCCGCGCCGCCACGCGCGGCTGAGCTACCGCAACTTCTTTCCGCCCGCCGCGCGCTGGCAGTTCGCCGGCATCCGGCTGGCGCGCGACGCATGACGACATGACGAATGACCGGCACTGACGCGCCATGACCCATGACGGAGCGCCGGCGCCGGCATGGGCTTCTTTCATTCGTCATGCGCCGTCAGGCGCGATCATTGGTCACGGCTTGGGCGCCTCCACCACCTCGGCCGCGCTGCGGAAGGCCTCCACCGCGCAGGGCACGCCGCAGTAGATGCTGGCGTGCAGCAGCACTTCCTGGATCTCCTCGGCCGTGGCGCCGTTGTTCAGCGCGCCGCGCACGTGGCCCTTCAACTCGTGCTGGCGACCCAGCGCCGTCAGCATGGCCACGGTGACGAGGCTGCGCGTCTTCAGATCCAGCCCCGGGCGCTGCCACACGTCGCCCCAGGCGTTGCGGGTGATGGCGTGCTGCATCGGCTCGGTGAAGGGGGTGACGCCGGCCAGCGCCCGGTCGACGAAATCGTCGCCCATCACCTGGCGGCGGGTGGCCAGGCCGGCCTGGAAATCGGGATCGTCGGGCAGCTTCATGCGTCTCTCCTGGTGTGTGAGGCGGACAGCATAATGGGCCGAATCCATTCCAACCCGTTCGAGGAGACACCCATGAGCCGCTACCCCATGCCCGACATCAACAGCCTGCCCGAGGACATCAAGGCCAAGGTGCTGGAGGTGCAGTCCAAGGCCGGCTTCGTGCCCAACGTGTTCCTGGCGCTGGCGCGCCGCCCGGCCGAATGGCGCGCCTTCTTCGCCTACCACGACGCGCTGATGGAGCCCGAGAGCGTGGGCCGCAGCAGCAACCTGAGCAAGGGCGACCGCGAGATGATCGTCACCACCACCAGCGCCGCCAACCAGTGCCTGTACTGCGTGGTGGCGCACGGCGCGCTCTTGCGCATCTACGAGAAGAAGCCGCTGGTGGCCGACCAGGTGGCGGTGAACTACCGCAAGGCCACCGACATCACGCCGCGCCAGAAGGCCATGCTCGACTTCGCCATGAAAGTGTGCGAGCGCTCCTACGAGGTCAACGACGACGACTTCGCGACGCTGCACACGCACGGCTTCGACGACGAGGACATCTGGGACATCGCCGCCATCACCGCCTTCTTCGGCCTGTCCAACCGCATCGCCTCATTCAGCGGCATGCAGCCCAACCCCGAGTTCTACCTGATGGGCCGCGTGCCGAAAGAAAAGAAGGCCGGCTGACCGCCCGCCCGGCCCCGCGCCTGAAGGGCCGCCCGGCCGCCCCGGCCAGCGCGCGCCGCCCCGTCATGCGGCCTTCACACGGCCGCATTCCAATCGTCACATGCAAAGGCCCACGCACCGCGCGCGATGACGCGCGGCCTCGGTTCCCTGATCGCGGCACAGTTCGTGTCGGGACTGGCCGACAACGCGCTGCTCATCGTCGCCATCGCGCGGCTGCTTGAAACCGGGCAAAGCGCCTGGCTGGCGCCGCTGCTGAAGGCGGTGTTCACGCTGGCCTACGTGGTGCTGGCGCCGGTGGTCGGCGCGCTGGCCGACCGCTGGCCCAAGGCGCGGGTGATGCTGGCGGCCAACGCCCTCAAGGCGCTGGCCTGCGCGCTGATGGCGTTCGGGCTCGAGCCGCTGCTGGCCTTCGGCCTGGCCGGCGTGGGCGCGGCCGTGTATTCGCCCGCCAAGTACGGGCTGGTGACCGAACTGTCGCCGCCCAACCGGCTGGTGCATGCCAACGGCTGGCTGGAAGTGACGACGGTGGGCGCCATCATTCTCGGCACGGCGCTGGGCGGCGTGCTGGTGGGGCCGTTGCTGCAACTGGAGGCCGCGCGCTGGCTGGGCCACGGCCTGCCGGTCGACACGCCGCTGGGCGCGGCCATGGGCGCGGTGCTGGCCCTGTATGCGCTGGCCGGCGCGCTGAACCTGCGGATTTCCGCCAGCGGCGCCCGCCCGCACGCCATGCAGCCGGCGCCGGGAGCGCTGCTGGCGCGCTTTGGCCACGCGCAGCGCACGCTGTGGCGCGATGCGCTGGGCGGCGTGTCTCTGGGCGTGACCACGCTGTTCTGGGGCGCGGGCGCCACGCTGCAGTTCGTGGTGCTGGCCTGGGCGCAGCAAAACCTGCAGCTCGGGCTGTCGCAGGCGGCCTACCTGCAGGGCTTGGTGGCCGTGGGCATCGGCGCCGGCGCACTGGCGGCGGGGCGCTGGGTGCGGCTGGACCAGGCGCCCCAGGTGCTGGCCCTGGGCGTGCTGATGGGGCTGTGCGTGCCGCTGCTGACGCTGGTGCACAGCGTGGCCGTGGCGGCGCCGCTGCTGGCCACGGTGGGCGCGCTGGCCGGCTTCTTCGTGGTGCCGATGAACGCGCTGCTGCAACACCGCGGCCAGCGCCTGCTGGGCGCGGGCGAATCCATCGCGGTGCAGAACTTCAACGAGAACCTGTGCGTGCTGGCCATGCTGGGCGCCTACGCCGGCCTGCAGGCGGCCGGCTGGCCGCTGCACCGGCTGGTGTTCCTGCTGGGGGCGCTGGTCGCGCTCGGCGTGATGGGCGTGATATGGCGCTACCGCAGATTGCAGACCCAACCATTGCTATTGAAAGAGAAGCAACCATGAAGATCATGATCGTCACCGACGCCTGGGAGCCGCAGGTCAACGGCGTGGTGCGCACGCTGAAGATGACCACCCGCCACCTGCAGGAGATGGGACACGCCACGCACATGCTGTCGCCGCTGGACTTCAAATCGATGCCCTGCCCGACCTACCCCGAGATCTCGCTGGCGCTGGCCACGCGCCGCGCCGTGGCGCGCCACATCGACCGCGTGGCGCCCGACTGCCTGCACATCGCCACCGAGGGGCCGCTGGGCTGGGCCGCGCGCGGCGTGGCCGTCCAGCGCGGCTGGCCGTTCACCACCGCCTACCACAGCCGCTTTCCCGAATACGTGCACGCCCGCGTGCGGCTGCCGCTGGCCTGGAGCTACGCGCTGCTGCGCAAGTTCCACAACGCCGGCCGCGCCACGCTGGCGCCCACGCCGGCCATCGTGGACGACCTGCGCGCACGCGGCTTCACGCAGGCGCGGCTGTGGTCGCGCGGGGTGAACCTGGAGGCCTTCACGCCCGACGGCGAGCGCCTGCCGCGCGGCAGCCGCCCGGTGTTTCTCTACGTGGGCCGGCTGGCGGTGGAAAAGCAGGTGCACAAGTTCCTGGAACTCGACCTGCCGGGCGAAAAATGGGTGGCCGGCACCGGGCCGGAGGAGGCGAAGCTGAAGGTCGCCTACCCGCAGGCGCGCTGGTTCGGTGTGCTGGGTGGCGACGAACTGGCCCGCGTCTACCGCAGCGCCGACGTGATGGTGTTTCCCAGCGTGACCGACACCTTCGGCCTGGTGATGGTGGAGGCCATGGCCTGCGGCACGCCGGTGGCGGCCTACCCGGTGCCGGGGCCGATCGACGTGATCGGCCACGATTCGCCTGGGGGCGCCATCGACACCGACCTGCGCGCCGCCTGCCTGGCCGCGCTCGCCAAGCCGCGCGCCGGCGTGCGCCGCCATGCCGAGCAGTTCAACTGGCCCACGGCCACGCGGCAGTTCGAGCAGGCGCTGGTGCGCATTGCGCGCCCCAGCGGCGTGGCCGATGCGCCGGGCGCACGCGAACTGCCACAGAATTCATAGCCCACTGGCCGAGCTGGCGACCGCCGATCGGCGGCGCCTCAGCCCACCAGCGCCAGCACCACCGCGCTCTCGTCCAGCCAGGCCTGCACGCGGCTGCCGGCGCGCAAGCGGTTGGGGCGCTCGGCAAAACCCACCAGCTGCATCGATCCTTCCAGCGTGACCACCACCTCGTCGCGCTGCACACCGCGCGACATGCGCAGCACCTGGCCGGTCAGGCGGTTGCCCGCCGGCGCATCCGGCAGCGCGCCCGCCTTCAGCGGCGCCACGCGCACCGCCGTGGCCTTGCACAGCGCCAGCACCGGCAGGCCGGGCGCTAGATCCAGCAGCTCGGCGCTTTCGCGGGTGATGAGCGAAGACAGCTCGCCGCCGCCGGCCAGCGCCAGCACCACGCGCACCATGGGGTCGCGGGCGCCGTCGCTTTCCAGCCGCTCGACCTGGGCGCGCAGGTGGTTGCGCATGCTGGTGCGCGGCCCGCCCAGCGGGCCGTCGGCCTTGCCGTTGAAGCGCGCCAGCACGTCGCGCCGCGCCGCCTCGAGCTGGGTGGCGGCCTCCAGCAGGCGCTGGCCGGCCACGGTGAGCTGCGCACCGCCGCCACCGGAGCCGCCCACGCTGCTGTCCACCAGCGCCTCGCCGGCCAGGTTGGTGAGCGTGTGGATGGCCTGCCAGGCCGCCTTGTAGCTGATGCCGGCCGCGCGCGCGGCCTGCGAGATGGAGCCGTGCACCGCCACCAGCTGCAGTATCTCGATGCGCTTGTCCGCCTGGGCATAGCCCATGGCGCGCGCGGACAACACTCGCTTGACCATGTCGTCGATTGTGGCCCAGGCGAAAGTCAGCACCGCCTCGCGCACGGCGGCCTGGCGGTGCTGCTTCTGCTGGCGACTCAATCGATCGGCACGATGCGGATGTAGGACGGGTCGCTGGCCTGCGCGCCGGCGTCGATCACGAACAGCCGGTCGTTGCGCTCGTCCAGCGCCACGCCGCGCACGCGGCTCCAGCCCTTGGCCAGCTCCTTCACCGCGCCGGTGGGGCTGACCTGGTACAGCGAGCCGCCGTTGCCGCCGAAGTACAGCGTGCCGTCCGAGGCCGCGGTCATCAGGTCGAGCTGGTCGCTGGTGGCGAACTGGGCCACCAGGCGGCCATCTTCGGCCGTGGCCGGCTCGGCGCGCACGGCTTTCAGCGAATACGCCAGCAACTGGGCCGTGTTCTGGTCGGTCACGAACAGCTCGTCGCCCACCACGGCCAGGCCGGCGGGCTTGCCCAGGCCGGTGACCAGCTCGCGCTCGCTGCCCTGATCGCCATCCACCGTGAGTTCGCTGATGGTGCCGGTGTTGCCGCCGGCGCGGCCGCCACGGAACCAGCCGACCAGCAGCGTGCCCTCGGGCGTGCGCGCCATGCCGATGCGCCGGCGCTCCGGGTCCAGCCCCTGCAGGTCGTAGGCGGGGCCGGACTTGGGCACCGCCACCACCGCGCCGTGCTGGCCGAAGCCGAAGCGCGTGACATAGAAAGTGCCGTCCTGGCGCGTCAACTGGCCCAGGTTGGGGCCGCTTTCCGGCGGCGTGGTCAGCTTGAAGGCCTCGTTGAAGTCCTTCTCGCCATCCCACACGCGGATGGCGTTGCTGTTGTCGTCGGTCAGGTACAGGCGCGACTCGCCGGCGTCCCAGTACAGGCCGTTGAGCTTGGCGGTGACGGGAATCTGGCTCGGGCCACGGTCGATGTCGTCGCCGCTGCCGCCGCAGGCCGTCAGCGACAGCAACGCCGCCAGCGAACCGGCCAGCAGCCAGCGCGCCGAGCGCTTCCAGGCCGAAGCCTGGCGGGTGGTGGGGTCTTGAAAGAAGGTGGTGCTGCGCATCGGTTGGCCTCGCTCTTGCTTGGGGTTGTCTTCTCGGGTCTCGAACGCGCTATTCTATGGATGAATAGCGAAGCGACAACCGACTGGAGACAAGCATGAACCGCCCCGCCCTTTCTCTGCGGGCCCGCTGGGCCGCTGCCGCCACCCTGGGCGCTGCGCTGCTGGCCTGCGGCGGCTCCGACGGCGATGCCAGCGCGGCGCCCCCCGCGCCCGAGCCGGAGGCCTGGGCCTGGTCGCTGCCCGCCGGCTATGCGCCGCCGCTGGTGCCGGCCGACAACCCGATGAACACCGCCAAGGTGGAGCTGGGCCGCCACCTGTTCTACGACGCGCGCCTGTCGGTCAACGGCACCCTGTCCTGCGCCGGCTGCCATGGGCCCGAGCGCGCCTTCAGCGAGAACCGCGCGCTGGGCCGCGGCGCCACCGGCCAGAACCACCCGCGCAACACGCCCTCGCTGGTCAACGCCGCCTACCACCTGACGCTGGACTGGAACAACCCCGAGCCGCGCACGCTGGAGCAGCAGATGCACACGCCGCTGTTCGGCACGCACCCGATCGAGATGGGCGTGAACGACGGCAACCGCAACGCCATCCTGCAGCGCCTGCGGGACGACACGCAAGCGCCAACCAGCTACCCGGCGCGCTTTGCCACCGCCTTTGCCGGCGAGGCGGCGCCGATCCACTGGGACAACGTCATCAAGGCCATCGCCGCCTTCCAGCGCACGCTGATCTCGGCCGGCAGCCGCTACGACCAGGCGCAGGCAGGCCAGGCCGTGCTGAGCGCTGCCGAGCAGCGCGGCCAGGCGCTGTTCTTCGGCCCCAGGGCGCTGTGCGCCAGCTGCCACGGCGGCCCCAACCTGGGCGGCGGGCCTTTTGCCAGCAGCGCCGGCCGCATCGGCGAGCCGGCGTTCCACAACATCGGGCTGTTCAACATCGGCGGCAGTGGCGCCTACCCCGAGCAGAACCGCGGCCTGCTGCAGTTCACCGGCCGCCCCGAGGACATGGGCCGGTTCCGCGCCCCCAGCCTGCGCAACGTGGAGCTGACCGCGCCCTATTTTCACGACGGCAGCGTGATCGCGCTGGAGACCGTGCTCGACATCCACGCCGCCGGCGGCCGCGACATGGGCCCCGGCCTCTACGCCGGCGACGGCCGCGCCAACCCGTTCAAGGACCTGCTGATCGACCGGATTGACATCGACGCGCAGGACAAGGCCGACCTGATCGCCTTCCTGAAAACCCTGACCGACCCCGGCGTGGCCACCAACCCACGCTTTGCCGACCCGTTTGCAAAATGACGTTACACTCGTTATTCTCAAATTGAATAACGAGACGCATTCCTGCGCTCGCATCCCGTTCACATCCCCATAGGAGTACCGCCATGCGTCCCGTCTTTCGCCGCCTGCTCACCCTGACCGCCGCCCTGGCCCTGTCGGCCGCCGCCCACGCCGAAACGGTGCAGGTGGCCGTGGCCGCCAACTTCACCGCGCCGGCCAAGGCCCTGGCCGAGATCCTGGCCAAGACCACCGGCCACACGGCGCAGCTCTCGTTCGGCGCCACCGGCGCCTTCTACACGCAAATCAAGAACGGCGCGCCCTTCGACGTGCTGCTGGCAGCCGACGACGAGCGCCCGATCCGCCTGGAGAAGGAAGGCGAGACCGTGCCCGGCTCGCGCTTCACCTACGCCACCGGCAAGCTGGTGCTGTGGTCGGCCAAGCCCGGCTTCGTGGACGACCAGGGTGCGGTGCTCAAGGGCGGCAACTTCAACAAGCTGGCCATCGCCAACCCCAAGAACGCACCCTACGGCGCCGCTGCGGTCGAGACCATGAACAAGCTGGGCCTTGCCGACGCGCTGCAGCCCAAGCTGGTGACGGGCGAGAGCATCGGCCAGACCTACAACTTCATCGCCACCGGCAACGCCGACCTGGGCTTCGTGGCCATGGCGCAGGTGCTGGACGGCGGCAAGCTGAAGAACGGCTCGATGTGGGTGGTGCCGGCCGATCACCACCAGCCCATCGTGCAGGACGCCGTGATCCTCAAGCGCGGCGCCAACAACCCCGCCGCCAAGGCGTGGATGGACCTGCTGCGCTCGCCGCGCACCAAGGACTTCATCCGCAGCTATGGCTACGACGTGAAGTGATGCCCCGCGCCGCCGCCGCGCGGCGTGCATGGTCTTGCGGCGGCTGCGGCCGCAGCAATAACGGGTCGGCTGGCGCCGGCCCGTGGCAAGAAAACACCCCTCTTTCGTCCCTCCTTCTTTCGTCATCGGCGCCGCGCGAGCGGCGCCTGCATTGAGCGCAGCGCCCCATTCCATGCTGGACGCCAACGGCATCGCCGCCATTCGCCTGTCGATCGAGCTGTCGATCCTGGCCACGCTGATCCTGATGGTGGCCGGCACGCCGGTGGCGTGGTGGATCGCGCGCGGGCGCTCGCGCTGGCGCGCTCCGGTGCGCGCGGTGGTGGCGCTGCCGCTGGTGCTGCCGCCCTCGGTGCTGGGCTTCTACCTGCTGGTCAGCATGGGGCCCAACGGGCCGCTGGGCAAGCTCACGCAGGCCATGGGCCTGGGCCTGCTGTCGTTCAGCTTCTGGGGCCTGTTGATCGGCTCCATCATCTATTCACTGCCCTTCGTGGTGCAGCCGCTGATCAATGCCTTCGAATCCATCGGCCAGCGCCCGCTGGAGGCCGCGGCCACGCTGCGCGCCGGGCCGCTGGATGCCTTCATGAGCGTGGCGCTGCCGCTGGCGCGCACCGGCTACATGACCGGCGCGGTGATGGGCTTTGCGCACACGCTGGGCGAGTTCGGCGTGGTGCTGATGATCGGCGGCAACATCCCCGGCCAGACGCGGACCATCTCGGTGCAGATCTACGACCACGTGGAGGCGCTGGAGTACACCCAGGCGCACTGGCTGGCCGGCGGCATGCTGGCGTTCAGCTTCATCGTGCTGCTGTTTCTGCACATGACGCAGGCACGAACGAGCCCGCGATGACTTCCTCGAATTCCCCCGACGCCCCTGTTTCTCCCGACGTGGCAGCCGCCGGCGCCCAGGCCGCTTCCCCGGCCACCGCTCCAGCCGGCGCCGCGCCGCTGAACCTGCGCGCCCGCGTGCAATACGGGCCGGCCTTCGCGCTCGACGTCGATCTGCAGCTGCCGGGCCAGGGCGTCACCGCCCTGTTCGGCCCCTCGGGCTGCGGCAAAACCACCTTGCTGCGCGCCGTGGCCGGGCTGACGCGGCCCCAGCCGGGGCGCATCGTCATCAGCGGCGACGTGTGGCAGGACGACGACGCCGGCCTGTGGCGCCCCACCTACAAGCGCCCGCTGGGCGTAGTGTTCCAGGAGGCCAGCCTGTTCGCCCACCTGTCGGTGCAGGGCAACCTGGACTTCGGCCTGAAGCGCGTGCCGGTGGCCGAGCGGCAGGTGTCGCTGAGCCACGCCGTCGAGCTGCTGGGCATCGGCCACCTGCTGGACCGCCGGCCGGCCCAGCTGTCGGGCGGCGAGCGCCAGCGCGTGGCGATCGCACGCGCGCTGGCCACCAGCCCGCGCCTGCTGCTGATGGACGAGCCCCTGGCCGCGCTGGACGCCGCGCGCAAGGCCGAGGTGCTGCCCTGGTTCGAGCGCCTGGCGCGCGAGCTGCGCACGCCCATGCTCTACGTCACCCACTCGCTGGACGAGGTGGCGCGCCTGGCCGACCACCTGCTGCTGCTGAAGGACGGCCGGGCCGTCGCCCAGGGCCCGGTGGCCGAGCTGCTGGCGCGGGTGGACATTGCGCAAACCCATGGCGATGGTGCCAGCGCGCTGATCGAAGGCGTGGTGGAGCACATCGACGCCGACTACCAGCTGCTGCACGTGCGCTTTGCCGGCGGCGTGGTGCAGTGCGTGCACGCGCCCGGCCTGTCGGCGCGCCAGCCGGGCCAGCGCGTGCGCCTGCGCGTGCGCGCGCAGGACGTGAGCCTGACCCTGCACGCAGCGCAGGACACCAGCATCCTGAACGTGCTGCCGGCCACGGTGATGTCGCTGGCCGCCGACGGCCCGGCCCAGGTGCTGGTGGCGCTGAACGCTGGCGGCACCGCCCTGCTGGCGCGCGTGACCCGCAAGTCGGCCACGGCGCTGCAGCTCAGCCCCGGCCAGCCGGTGTTCGCACAGATCAAGGGCGTGGCGGTGCTGGACTGAGCGGGTGGCGCGCCCGGCTCGATCGCCGGCAGCGCCGTCCCGCCCCAACCTCGCCGGCGTTCTTGCGCCGCGCCACGGCCGCCCGGGGTTTTAGGGGATGTTCCCCTCACCCCCCATGTGGGCAGCACCTAAAATCTCACACCTTTTACGCCGCATACGCCGACCAGCGACACGTGCGCGTTCCTTTGCCGCGTCACCCCACGCGCCGACCCAAGACAACGGAGATCCCGATGCAAGCGCTGCTGAAGTTATCGAGGGCCATCGACTGGCTCAACGCCCAGGTGGGCAAGGTTGTGATCTGGTTCATTTTTGCCGCCACGATCATCAGCGCGCTGAACGCCATCGTCCGCAAGGTCTTCAACTACAGCTCCAACGGCTTTCTTGAAGTGCAGTGGTATTTGTTCGCCTGGGCCTTCCTGGTGGCCGCCGGCTACACGCTGCTGCACCGCGAGCACGTGCGCATCGACGTGCTGAACAGCCGCCTGCCCAAGAAGGCGCAGGTGTGGATCGACATCATCGGTTTTGCCTTCTTCCTGACGCCGCTGTGCCTGCTGGTGCTGTGGCTGGGCGTGCCGATGCTGATGGACAAGTACGCCTCGGGCGAGATGTCGGGCAACCCCGGCGGGCTGATCCGCTGGCCGGTGTGGCTGGCGCTGCCGGTGGGCTTCTCGCTGCTGCTGCTGCAGGGCTGGTCGGAGCTGATCAAGCGCTTCGCCTTCCTGCGCGGCCAGGGGCCCGACCCGATGGGCCGGCTGGCCGACCAGAACGCCGAGCAGGAACTGGCCGAGGCGCTGCGCAAGCAGGCCGAGGCCAATGCCGCCGCCCAGGCCGCCGCGGCCTCTTCCACCCCCGCGCCCGCGGCCCGCTGACCCATCAAAGGCGCCAAGCATGGAGTTCCTCGCCACCAACTACGCCCCCATCATGTTCGTGGGGCTGATGTTCTTTCTGATCCTGGGTTTTCCGGTCGCCTTCAGCCTGGGGGCCTGCGGCCTGTTCTTCGGCTTTCTGGGCATCGAGCTGGGCATCTTCCCCTCGTCCATCCTGGCCTGGCTGCCGCAGCGGCTGATCGGCATCATGGCCAACGACACCCTGCTGGCCGTGCCCTTCTTCACCTTCATGGGCCTGCTGCTGGAGCGCAGCGGCATGGCCGAGGACCTGCTCGACACCGTGGGCCAGGTGTTCGGCCCCATGCGCGGCGGCCTGGCGCTGGCGGTGGTGCTGGTCGGCGCGCTGCTGGCGGCCCCCCCCCGCGTGGTGGCCGCCGCGGGGATCTCGATGGGCCAGATCTCGCTGCCCATCATGCTGCGCTACGGCGACGACCGGCGCCTGGCCTCGGGCGTGATCGCCGCCTCGGGCACGCTGGCGCAGATCATCCCGCCCTCGCTGGTGCTGATCATCATGGCCGACCAGCTGGGCCGCAGCGTGGGCGACATGTACAAGGGCGCCTTCATACCGGCCTTCATCCTGGTCGGCCTGTACGTGCTGTACGTGCTGATCCTGGCGGTGTTCAGCCCCAAGTCGGTGCCGGCGCTGCCGCCCGAGGCACGCACCTTCCGCGAGCCCAACGGCAACAGCGGCTACACCTCGCTGATCGTGCTCACGGTGCTGTCGGCGCTGGTGTCGATCTTCCTGGCGCGCCACATGGCCGACGTGCACACCTGGTGGCAGGGCGAATTGGTCGAGTCGGTGCCCACCGACGAGAAGATCGTGGTGGCCCTGTGCGGCGGCGTGTTCGTGGCCTGGCTGATCGCCGTGGTCAACCGCGTCACCCGGCTGGGCCTGCTGTCGCGGCTGGCCGAGCGCGTGACCTTCGTGCTGATCCCG
Organism: Pseudomonadota bacterium; assembly: GCA_023394015.1. Lineage (GTDB taxonomy): Bacteria > Pseudomonadota > Gammaproteobacteria > Burkholderiales > Burkholderiaceae_C > Ottowia. The sequence goes on from JAEXBL010000069.1 coordinate 22,219, forward strand.
CCGCTGCTGCTGATCTTCCTGGTGCTGGGCACCATCTTCCTGGGTGTGGCCACGCCCACCGAGGGCGGCGCCATGGGCGCCGTGGGCGCGCTCATCATGGCCTGGGCGCGCCGGCGCCTGGGTTGGTCGCTGCTCAAGCAGGCGCTGTCGGCCACCACCAAGCTGGCCAGCTTCGTGATGTTCATCCTGATCGGCGCCACCGTGTTCAGCATGGTGTTCCAGGCCGCCGACGGCCCGCGCTGGGTGGAGCACCTGCTGTCCGACCTGCCGGGCGGGCCGGTCGGCTTTCTGGTGCTGGTCAACGTCATGATCTTCTTCCTGGCGTTCTTCCTCGACTACTTCGAGCTGTCCTTCATCGTGGTGCCGCTGCTGGCGCCGGTGGCCGACAAGCTGGGGATCGACCTGATCTGGTTCGGCGTGCTGCTGGCGGTGAACATGCAGACCTCGTTCCTGCACCCGCCGTTCGGCTTTGCGCTGTTCTTCCTGCGCTCGGTGGCACCGGAGAAGCCCTACGCCGACAAGGTGACCGGCAAGGTGATGCAGCCGGTGACCACCATGCAGATCTATAAGGGCGCCATCCCCTTCCTGATCATCCAGCTGGTGATGGTGGGCATCCTGATCGCCTTCCCCGGCCTGGTGACGGGCAGCCTGGACAAGAAGGTCGAGGTGGACATGGACGCCATCGGCGCGCAGATGCGCGAGAGCCTGGGCACCGTGGACGCCTACGGCAACGGCGCCGACGCGCCCGCGGCCGAGGCCTGGGGCGGCGGCTCGGCCTGGGACGACGAGCCTGCGGGCGAGCCCGAAGCCCCCGGCGACGCCAGCCCGGCGCCCGCCCCGGACGCTGCCGACGCAGCCAGCGAGCCGGCGGCGCCGGCCCCGGAGGACTATGGCAGCGACGACCCGATGAAGGCGCTGACCGAATCGATCCAGCAGGACGGCGCCCAGTAGTGCTGCCGCCTGGGCGCGGCG
>JAEXBL010000272.1 GCA_023394015.1 Pseudomonadota bacterium
GTCTACCACCATGAAAAGGCCGCTTTCCCGCGCCGCCTGCTTGAGCGCTTCCATGGCCTCGTAGACCACCGGGTAGTCGGCCGCGCTCATCAGCACCATCTGCACCGGCAGCCCGCCGGTCGAGCCCGGCAGCGATGGCAGCTGGAAAGCGAAGATATTGCTGCCTTCGACCTGGTTGGCCATGGATTGCATGTCGGCCTGGATCTCGGCGGCGGAGCGCCTGCGCTGCTCCCACGGCACGAAATCCACGCCGCCGATGCTGTTGGACACACCGTCGGAGCCGTTGATGAGCCAGCGCCCGTTCTGTTCGGGCAGGGTCTTCATCACGTCGTCCCACTTCTTGCCGAACTTCTCCACGTAGTCGATGTTGGCGTGCTGCGGCGACTTGATCGCGGTGAGCACGGTGGACTGGTCTTCCACCGGCGCCAGCTCGCGCTGGGCCGCGTTGTACAGGAACGGCAGGCTGATCAGCACCGCCACCGCGACCAGCCCGGTGACCCAGCGGTGATGCAGCGACACTTCCAGCAGCCGGCCGTAGGCCGCGCCCAGCCAGCCGAAGAAATGCTCGGCGCGGCGCGCCATCCAGTTTTCCGAGACGCGGCTGTCCAGCAGGAACGAACTCATCACCGGCGACAGCGTCAGCGCGATGACGCCGGAGACCACCACCGCCCCGGCCAGCGTGAAGGCGAACTCCTTGAAGAGCGAGCCGGTCAGCCCGCCCATCAGGCCGATGGGCGCGTACACCGCGGCCAGCGTGATCGTCATGGCGATCACCGGCCCGGCCACCTCGCGCGCGCCGATCAGCGCGGCGCGCACCGGCGACTTGCCCTCCTCGATGTGGCGGTGCACGTTTTCCACCACCACGATGGCGTCGTCCACCACCAGGCCGATGGCCAGCACCATCGCCAGCAGGGTCAGCAGGTTCACGCTGAAGCCGAACAGGGCCATGATGGCCGCTCCGCCCAGCATGGAAAGCGGGATCGTCACCACCGGGATCAGCACCGCCCGCAAGGAGCCCAGGCACAGGAAGATCACGGCCACCACGATGACCACGGCCTCCAGCAGCGTGCGCACCACGCCGTCGATCGAGGCGCTGATGAAGCGCGCCAGCTCGAACGGCACCTGCACGCTGGTTCCCGGCGGCAGGTTCTGCTTGATGCCGGGCAGCAGTTCGTTCAGGCGCTTGACGATGACCAGCGGATTGCCCACCGGCGTGGCGTTCAGCCCGAAGTACACGGCCGGCTCGCCGTCCATCAGGCCGCTGGAATCCGAGGACGCCGCCCCCAGCTCGACCGTGGCCACGTCGCCCAGCCGCACGATGGCGTCGCCATCGTGCTTGACGACCATGTCGCGAAACTCGGCCACGTTGACCAGGTCGGTGTTGACCTGGATGTTGGACACCACGTACAGGCCCTTGGCCTGGCCCGGCGCGGCCTGCACGTTGTTCTGGCGCAGCGCGTCGGCCAGCTCGCCGGCGGAGATGCCGCGCGCGGCCATGCGGAACGGGTCCAGCCACACGCGCATGGCCAGCTTCTGGCCGCCGTACAGCTCCACGCTGGCCACGCCGTCGATCGAGGAAAGCTGCGGCTGCACCACGCGCGACAGATAGTCGGTCAGCGCGGCCAGCGACAGGGTCGAACTGGAGAAGCCCACATAGGCCACGGCGGTCGCCTCGCCCGAGGACTTCACCAGCACCGGGTCGTAGGCGTCCTGCGGCAGCCGGTACTTGACCTCGTTGACCTTGGCCATCACTTCGGTCATGGCCTTGTTCGAATCGGCGTTGAGCTTCATGCGCACCGTGATGACGCTGCGCCCCTGGGTCGAGGACGAGGACAGGTAGTCGATGCCCTCGACGGTGGCCACCGACTGCGCGATGGGCTGGGTCACGAAGCCCTGCATCAGGTCGGGCGAGGCGCCCGGATACTGCGTCGTGATGGTGATGGTGGTGCTTTCGGTCAGCGGATATTGCCGCACCGGCAGCCCGCTCAGGGCCTTGATGCCCAGCAGCAGGATCAGGGTGCTGACCACCAGGGCCAGCACCGGCCGGCGCACGAAGAGATCGGTGAATTTCATGTCGGTCTCCGCGCCGTCACCGAGCCTGCGCCACGGCCCGCGGCGCGCCGTCCAGCGCCACGGTGTCGTCGGGGCTGACGGCCACCGCGGCGCCGTTGTGCAGCCGCAATTGGCCCGAGGTCACCACCCGGTCGCCGGGCCGCAGGCCCTCGGTCACGACCACCCGGCCGCGCACGCGCTCGGCGGTCTTGACATAGGCCTGCCTGACGGTCGGCGGGGCCGACTCCTGCCCGGCCTCGGGCGGGGTCAGCACATAGACCGAATCGCCGTAGGCGCTGTAGCTGATGGCGGTTTCCGGCACGGTAATCACGCCGGGACGGGCGGGCAGGCCGACCTCGCCATGCGCGAACATCCCGGCCGCCAGCGCGCCGGCGGGGGTGGGCAGCGTCGCCTGGATGCGCACGGTGCGCGAACCCGGGTCCACCTGCGGCTCGACAGTGGTGACCTTGCCGGTGAACTCGCGCCCGGCATGGGCGTCGACCGTCAGCGTCACCGGCTGGCCCACCTGCAACGCCCCCAGCGCCTGTTCGGGCAGCGTGATGTTGGCGTACATGACGGACGCGTCGGTCAGCGACACCAGCGGATCGCCGGCCCGCAGGAACTGCCCCAGGTGCACCCGCCGCACGCCGAGCACGCCGTCGAATGGCGCCTTGATGTGCTTTTGCT
>JAEXBL010000161.1 GCA_023394015.1 Pseudomonadota bacterium
CCTCTGCGCCTCTGCGGTGAATGGTTTTTGTTTCGTTGAAGACGACTTGGTATCAGTACGTCTCCAGGTGCAACCGCCCTTCCTTCTTCAGCCGCTGCCCGACCTCGTCCCAGTTCAGGCCGGCGCCCTGCACCACGTCGCGCAGGGCCAGCAGCACGCCTTCTTCCATGCTTTTCAGGCCGCAGACGTAGATGCAGGTGTTGGCGTCCTGCACCAGCGCGGCCAGGTCGGCGGCGCACTGGCGCATCGCATCCTGCACGTAGGTCTTGGGCTGGCCGGGCGTGCGGCTGAAGGCGAAGTTGATGTCGATGAAGTCCTTGGGCAGGCTTTGCAGCGGGCCAAAGTAGGGCAGCTCTTCCTTGCTGCGGGCGCCGAAGAACAGCAGCAGCTTGCCGCCCTCGAACTTGCCGCTCTTGCGCAGGCGGCGGCGCCATTCGGTCATGGCGCGCATGGGGGCGCTGCCGGTGCCGGTGCAGATCATGACGATGTTCGACCTGGGGTGGTTCGGCATCAGGAAGGTGCTGCCGAACGGGCCGATGACTTCCACCTTGTCGCCCACCTTGAGGTCGCACATGAAGTTGCTGCCCACGCCGCGCACCGGCTGGCCCTGGTGATCCTGCAGCACGCGCTTGATGGTGAGCGAGACGTTGTTGTAGCCCGGCCGCTCGCCGTTGCGCGGGCTGGCGATGCTGTACTGGCGCGCGAAGTGCGGCCGGCCCTGGGCGTCCACGCCGGGCGGCAGGATGCCGATGGACTGGCCCTCGAGCACCGGGAAAGGCATGGCGCCGAAGTCCAGGATGATGTGGTGCGTGTCGTAGTCGGAGCCGACCTCGGTCACGCGCACGTTGCCGACGCAGGTGGCGGTGACGCTTTTCTCGGCCGCGCGCGCGCCGTACAGGTTGGTGTAGGCGTGCGCGGCCGACCAGGGCGGGACCTGCGCGTTGTAGCTGGCCGGCACCGTGCCCACGCCGGGCTGCGCGGGGTCGATGGCGGCGGCCTCGGCCTGGGCCTGCGTCTCGAGCGCATCGACCGCCGCATCGGCGTCGGCCGCCAGCGCCGCTTCATCGACGCCGGCCTCGGCCAGTTGCGCGGGGGTCAGCTCCTCGGGCAGCTCGAACCAGCTGAACTGTTCTTCCAGCGTGTAGGCCTTGGCCTTGGGCACCAGGCGCCATGAATCGATGGCGCCGGTGGGGCACACGGGAATGCAGTTCATACACATGCCGCAGGTCTCGGGACTGACGACGTAGTTGTTGTCGTCGTGCGTGATGGCCTCGATCGGGCAGGCCGCCTCGCAGGCGCCGCAGCGGATGCAGATGGCGGCGTCGATCAGGTGTTGCTTGAGGAGGGCGGTGGTCAAGGCGGGTCCTGGAAATCAGGCAAAAAAACCGAACGCAGAGGACGCAAAGGATTCGCAGAGAACGCCAAACAGACAAGCAAAGAACTTACGGGTTCCTTTTTGCGTCCTTTGCGTCATCTTTGCGTCCTCTGCGTCCTGAGAGCGTTTCCTCTCGCAGCGGCTCAGTTGAAGCGCACGTACTCGAAATCCACGGGCTGGCGGTTGATGCCCATCACCGGCGGCGCAATCCAGTTGGCAAACTTGCCGGGCTCGACCACGCGGCCCATCAGGCTGGCGACGTAGGCGCGGTCTTCCGGCGTGGGCAGCCAGTCCTTGACCTTGGCGTTCCACTCGGCGTCGCTCACCACCTGGCCCTCGGGGCTGACCTTGGCGCCGGCCAGCGCGCCGATGTTGCGGTGGAAGGCCTTGTGCGGCACGCTCAGGCGGAAGGGAATGCCGGCCTTCTCGATGATGCGGTTCCAGCGCTGCACGCCACCCACCGAATCCTTGATGTAGTCGTCGCGCAGCACCTCGTTCAGCGCGTTCAGCATCGGCACCTCCTTCTCGGTCAGCTTGCCGCCTTCCACCTGCAGGATCTGGTAGCTCTGGCCCTTCAGCTTGTGGTCGTCGGCGCGCTTGCCTTCCTCGAAGCGGCCCTTCAGGCCGGTGCTGTAGAAGGTGGCGGCGTTGCTGGATTCGTCGGCGCCGAACAGGTCGATGGTGACGCTGAAGTGGAAGTTCAGGTAGCGCTGGATGGTCGGCAGGTCGATCACGCCGGCGTTGCGCAGCTTTTGCACGTCGTCGGTCTTGAGCTGGTTCATCACGTCCACCGTGCGCTCGATCACGCGGCCCACGCCGGATTCGCCCACGAACATGTGGTGTGCCTCTTCGGTCAGCATGAACTTGGTGGTGCGCGCCAGCGGGTCGAACCCGCTTTCGGCCAGCGCGCAGAGCTGGAACTTGCCGTCGCGGTCGGTGAAGTAGGTGAACATGAAGAAGCTCAGCCAGTCGGGCGTCTTCTCGTTGAAGGCCTGCAGGATGCGCGGGTTGTCGGCGTTGCCTGAGCGGCGCTCCAGCAGCGCCTCGCCCTCCTCGCGGCCGTCGCGGCCGAAGTACTTGTGCAGCAGGTAGACCATGGCCCACAGGTGGCGGCCCTCCTCCACGTTGACCTGGAACAGGTTGCGCAGGTCGTACTGGCTCGGGCAGGTCAGGCCCAGGTGGCGCTGCTGCTCCACGCTGGCCGGCTCGGTGTCGCCCTGGGTGACGATGATGCGGCGCAAGTTGGCGCGGTGCTCGCCCGGCACGTCCTGCCAGGCCGGCTCGCCCAGGTGGTCGCCGAAGTGGATCTTGCGGTCCTGTTCGGCGGGGTTCAGGAAGATGCCCCAGCGGTAGTCGGGCATCTTGACGTAGCCGAACTGCGCCCAGCCCTGCGGATCGACGCTGGTGGCGGTGCGCAGGTAGACGTCGAAATTGGTCGAGCCCTCGGGGCCCATCTCCTGCCACCACTGCAGGTAGTCGGGCTGCCAGCTCTCCAGCGCGCGCTGCAGCGCGCGGTCTTCCGACAGGTTGACGTTGTTGGGAATCTTGTCGCTGTAGTTGATGCTGGACATGGTGGCTCCTTCAGAAATGACGAATGACAAATGACCTTGCCGCTCTGCGGCTTCAATGACAAACCATGAACGAGACCGCCTGTCGAACAGCGCATTCGTCATTTGTCATGCGAAGCGCAGCGAGCGGTCATTCGTCATCGAGACTCAGACGCGATGCATGTCGAAGCGCGCCTTGTCGCCCGTGCCGTAGACCTTCAACGCGCCCTGGTCGCCCACTGCGTTGGGGCGCTGGAAGATCCAGTTCTGCCAGGCCGACAGGCGACCGAAGATGCGGGTGGCCATGGTTTCCTTTTGCGCGAAGCGCAGGTTGGCTTCCAGGCCCGTCAGTGCATCCGGCGACATGGCGGCGCGCTCTTCCAGCGCGATGCGGATCTCGTCGGCCCAGTCGATGTCGTCGGGCGCGGCGGTGATCAGGCCCAGCTGCTCGGCCTCCTCGCCGCCCAGCGGGCGGCCGATGGCGGCGCGGGCGGCGGCCAGCGGGATTTCTTCCTCGTAGAAGCGGCGCGCCAGGCGCGACTGGCCGTTGACCATCGGGTAGCAGCCGAAGTTGACCTCGTGCAGCGTGAGCGTGGGCGCCTGCTCCGGCTCGTCGGGCAGCACCAGCTGGTAGGCGCGGTCGGCGCAGAAGGCCAGCTCGGCCAGCGTGCCGGCAAAGCAGGAGCCAGGCTCGATCAGCGCGAACAGGCTGCGCGAGGACACGTCCAGCCGCGCCAGCGTGCGGCGCAACATGCCCAGCGTTTCGCGAACGAACCAGTGCTCCTGGTGCGCCAGCATCAGCGTGTCGTTCGCCAGCACGGTGGCGGCATCACCTTCGGTCTTCAGCACCCAGGCGCCGATGTCCAGTTCGTTGGTGCGCAGGTGCAGGATGGCGTCGTCCAGCTCGCACGCCATCTGCAGCGGGTACCAGGCGGCGCCGGCGGCCTCGATGCCCGCGAGGTCCGTGGGCTGCGCGCCGCTCGGGCCTTTCACCGTGAAGGTGGCCACGCGGCGCGCGCGGTCGATGGCCACGTTGACATATTGGTAAGCGATGCCCTCGGCCGATTCGCTGCGCTCCACCTTGGGCAGCTTCACGCCCTGGGCGCTGGCCGGGCGGTCGCTCTGCTCGGCCAGCCGGGCGGCGCGCTCGGCCACGAAGGTGTCGAACTGCTGCGGCTTGGCCACCGCGTCCACCAGTCGCCAGTCCACCGCCTTCTGGCCGCGCACGCCTTCGCTGGTGGTGCAGAAGATGTCGGCCAGGTCGTGGCGCACGTGGCGCTTGTCGGTGACGCGGGTCAGGCCGCCGGTGCCGGGCAGCACACCGAGCAGCGGTACCTCGGGCAGGCTGACGCTGCTGGAGCGGTCGTCGACCAGCACGATGTCGTCGCAGGCCAGGGCCAGCTCGTAGCCGCCGCCGGCGCAGGCGCCGTTGAGCGCGGCCAGGAACTTCAGGCCGCTGTGCTGCGACGCGTCCTCGATGCCGTTGCGCGTCTCGTTGGTGAACTTGCAGAAGTTCACCTTCCAGGCGTGGCTGGACAGGCCCAGCATGAAGATGTTGGCGCCGGAGCAGAACACGCGGTCCTTGCCGCTGGTGACGACCACCGTGCGCACCTCGGGGTGCTCGAAGCGGATGCGCTGCAGCGCGTCGTGCAGCTCGATGTCCACGCCCAGGTCGTAGCTGTTGAGCTTGAGCTTGTAGCCGGGGCGGATGCCGGCGTCCTCGTCGATGTCGATCGCCAGGCGGGCGATGGGGCCGTCGAACGACAACTGGATGTGCCGGTACTGGCTGGGATCGGTGCGGTAGTCGACTTGCGGGTTGGCGGGGCTCATGCGGGGCGTCCTCGGGTCTTGTTCAGGTCGTCGCCACGCCAGGGGCGGCGGGCATGACATGAATAATAGTGCATAAATTTCGCCGGGTCAATGCACTATTATTCATGTTATACTGCCGGCTACACCGGCAGCCCGATGGCCTGCCGCACCTGGCGCCGCAGTTCCCCAAAGGCCTGGTCTTCGGTGTAGGCGCTGGTGTCCAGGCGCAGGTCCGCCTTGGCGTAGAAGGCCGCGCGGCCAGCCAGGATGCGCTTCAGATCGTCCATCGCCTCGGCGCTGGCGGCCATGGGCCGCAGGTCGCCCTGCGCCGCCACGCGGCCCATGTGGTCGGCCGGGTCCGCCTGCAGCCAGACGGTGGTGCAATGCTGCAGCAGCAGGTTGAAGTTGGCCGCGTCCGACACCAGCCCGCCCGGCGTGGCGATCACCACCTCGGGGTAGATCTGGATGGCTTCTTCCAGCGCGCGGCGCTCGTAGCGGCGGTAGGCGTTGGTGCCGTACAGGTCGTGGATCTCGTGGATGCTGCAGCCGGCGAACTGCTCGATCTCGCGGCTCAGCTCGATGAAGGCGTAGCCCAGATCCTCGGCCAGGCGCCGGCCCAGCGCCGATTTGCCGGCGCCGCGCAGGCCGATCAGGGCGATGCGCGTGCTGCGCGCGCGGTCGGCCGCGCCCGGCGCGTGGAACAGCTCGGACAAGGCCTGGCGCGCGCGGCGCAGCTCGGCCTCGTTGCGGTGCTCCAGCAGCTCGCGGATCATCAGCCACTCGGGCGAGGAGGTGGTCACGTCGCCCAGCAGCTCGCTCAGATCGGCGTGCAGCGCCTGCGCCACCTGCAGCAGCACCAGGATGGAGGCGTTGCCGGTGCCGTATTCCAGGTTGGCCAGGTGCCGCTCGGACACCTCGGCCGCCTGCGCCACCGCCTTGCGCGTGAGGCCGCGGCGCGAGCGCAGCGGGCGCACGCGCTCGCCCAGGGCCACCAGAAACGGGTGCCGCGCGGCGTCGGCAGGGGCGGCGGCGGGGGGGCGCACCAAGTCTTCAAGCGTCATCTTCGCGGCTTCCGTGGCTGGGCCGGGCGCGGGCTGCACCCTCTTGACATGCACTTTAATGCACGTACCATGACAAGCAGAATAATGCATTTCACCACGCGGGCCGCCAAAGCGCAATGCATCCGCGGCAGTGAAAGGCGCCCCACGCCCGCCGGAGACAAGATGAACACCGCCGCCCAAGCCCCTGCCGTTGCCGCACCGCCCGAGCGCTTCAACTTCGCCGAGCACCTGCTGGCCCTCAACGCCGGCCGCGCCGCCAAGCCCGCCTTCGTGGACGAGCACGGCACGCTGCCCTACGGCGAGCTGGCCGAGCGCGTGCGCCGCCTGGCCGCCGGACTGCGCGCCTTGTACCTGCGGCGCGAGGAGCGCGTGCTGGTGCTCATGCACGACGGCAACGACTGGCCGGTGGCCTTTCTGGGCGCGCTCTACGCCGGGCTGGTGCCGGTGGCCGTCAACACCCTGCTCACCGCCGACGACTACGCCTACATGCTGGAGCATGCGCGCGCCCAGGCGGTGCTGGTGTCGGGCGCGCTGCTGCCGGCGCTGAACGCGGCCCTGACCAAGAGCGACCACGAGGTGCAGCGCGTCATCGTCTCGCACCCGCAGGCGCTACGGCACCCGTCCGAGATCGAGTTCGAGGCCTTCCTGGCCGCCCACGCACCCATGGACAAGCCCGCCCCCACCGGGCCGGACGACCCCGCCTTCTGGCTGTATTCCAGCGGCTCCACCGGCCGCCCCAAGGGCACCGTGCATTCCCACGCCAACCCCTACTGGACCTGCGAGCTGTACGGCAAGGGCGTGCTGGACCTGAAGGAAAGCGACGTCTGCTTTTCGGCCGCCAAGCTGTTCTTCGCCTACGGCCTGGGCAACGCCCTCAGCTTCCCGATGGCGGTGGGCGCGACCACGCTGCTGATGGGCGAGCGCCCCACACCCGAGGCGACTTTCAAGCGCTGGACCGGCGGCGGGGGCGGTCTCAAGCCCACGGTGTTCTTCGGCGCACCCACCGGCTTCGCCGGCATGCTGGCGCACCCGGCGCTGCCCGCACGCGACCAGGTGGCGCTGCGCCTGGTC